>JAFIES010000047.1 GCA_020832415.1 Balneolaceae bacterium
CGATGATGCAAGTATTAAGTGTAGCCATATTAGAGCGTATGACGCTTAAACAGCTATTTTCTGACAAAACACTCACACAATTAGAGACCCATAACCGTAACCAATTGGTACTCTTTGACTAACAATTGGACACTACTGATAGTACCCGAAAAAGGAGATCCTGGATCAAGTCCAGGATGACGTTAGGGTTTTGTAAAGCCCTCTAGAAATAGTCTTAATATAAATTACAGCTTTGGGTTGAAATATTGCTATTTTTAGATTAAGGTTACATGTATTTATTATACATTTTTTAACTAGAAATACAATAAATATGAAAAAGAAATATTCTTCGATTTTAATTTTAATTATTTTTTTAAGTTCATGTTCCCAGCTTACAGATACTGATGATACAACCCATAAAAAAGAGTTGTTTTTGCATTCTCCATTAGTATATGAAACTAACTACTTCAATTTAATTGATAGGTTAAAAAGAGAGATGAGTTATTTAGAAGATTATTTAAAATTAAATGTAAAGGATTTTGAGGGAAAATTGTCCATGAATCAAATTGATGATAAATACTCTTCATTCACAGTTTCCACTAAAAATGAACCCGTAATATTTGAGTTTAAATGGATAAACCATAAAGATTATGAAGTAAAAATTACAGGTGAGAGCGTTTTTGAAATTTTTGTTAATTTAGAAAAAAAACAATCTGTTTCGATTAAAGAAAACGAAAAAGTTGTATTCGATTATTCTTTAAAAAAAGAACAAGGTTGGAGTCAAGAAAGTGGTAGTCTAAGCCGAGAAGATATCAAATCTATTTATCCTACTCTAGTTCAAAGTTATATTCCGATTTCTACAGCAATTATGGATTATAAATTCATGCCAGAGTATATTAAATCATCGGTTTCTGGAATAGATTGGCTAGAGAGCAGTGTTGTTAATGGCAATATTAAAGAATGTGCAAATAATTATACAGAACATTCGATCTTGTTTATATGTTCAGGACACCTTTATTCTGTTTTTAACACAGCCGGCACAAACTATTCATGTTGTTGGAATGCAATTGCAAGTGTAAATGCTGCATGTAACAATGCCTATTGTATAGGTTGTTGCTCAGATTTTTGTCATGTAGAGTGTCTTTTCTTGGGACGATATTGTTGGTGTGAGGCTTATGGTCAAGCATGTGGTCCTTGTGATGGTACTCCTGGACACCCTGACTGTTAGATTATGGTATCCAGGTAATAGCGAGATCGTAGCAAAGTCTAATTTGTAAATATTGATGGATTAGTAAATACGTTTTCCTAATAAAATCAGAAGATTTATAGGTTTTTATACTTCGTCTTAATGTTGACAAATAACTTAATATTTAAAATTTTATTCTAAACTTTTACCCCAACTTAAGTTCATTTACTATGTCATTTGTAAGTCATATATACTTTATACTATTATTTTTGGTTAAAATTCTACTATACAGTGCAATTCTCGGGCCAATTTTATACTTTATAATAAAAAAAGCTATTGTAGATGCACATGATGAAATTAATACAAAATTGTAATTCTGTTTTTAAGCCAAGCCTGAAGTTAATGCAACACCTGGCAGCATTACCGGTTTTTATCAGTGCCCTGTTTAATTAAAAGATGTATTCAAGGCATTTTAGCACAGCATCAAATCCTAAAAAATTTCAGGACGGAAAATAGAATCCAAAAATACAATACTGCTTAGACTTACAACGCAAAGGAGCTTTTTGCCTTTTTCACAATTTCATCACCAATGGCCAATCCGGCAGTTGCAGCAGGGCTTGGGGCATTCAGCACATGTATTTCGCGATCGGTGGTTTCAAAATAGAAATCATCCAGAATTTCGCCATTTGGCAAAAGAGCCATAGCGCGCACACCGGATGGCGACTCCTTAAGATTTCCTTCATTGATGGATGGAATCAACTTCTGGAGATTTTTCAGAAAACCGTTTTTAGAGATGGAACGGTACATCTCATCGAGCCCCATCTTCCAGTGCTTTCCGGCCATTTTCCAAAATCCGGGATACCCGGCTGTATCGATTGTATCGGAAATATCGAACGATGTTTTTTTATACCCTTCGCGTTTAAAGGCAAATACGGCATTGGGCCCGCACTCAATGCCGCCGCGGGCCATTTTCGTAAAGTGCACCCCAAGAAATGGAAATTCCGGATTGGGGAGTGGATAGATCAGCCCTTTTACTTTATGTTGGGCATCCTCGGTAAGCTCATAATACTCACCTCTGAACGGTACAATTTTTAAGTTGGGACGCAGCCCTGCCGATTGTGCAACGCGGTCGCTATGCAGGCCGGTACAATTGATAAAATGCCTGGTTTTAAACCGCTCTTTGTCACTTTGAATGGAGAGACAGCCATTTACGTGAGCAATGTGATGAACCTGAGTGGAAAAACGCACTTGCTGGCCGGAATCGGTAAGCTTTTGGGCGAGCATGGCACAAACAGCCGGAAAATCCACAATTCCGGCACAGGGAACGTGAATAGCCCGAACACCCGCAGAAAAGGGTTCAATCTCTTTCAGCTCTTTTTCATCAATCAGACGGATATCTTCAATATTATTTTCGAGACCGCGTTTGTATATGGAGATCAGTTTTGGAATTTCATCTTCTGATGTGGCCACAATTACTTTGCCGCAGATTTCGTGTTTAATGTTGTTCTCTTTACAGAATGCCACCATTTGATGGCGACCATCCAGGCAATTTCTGGCTTTGTAGCTACCGGGTTTGTAATAAATTCCGGAATGAATTACCCCGGAGTTATGGCCGGTTTGATGAGCTGCTACCGTATTTTCTTTTTCAAGTACGAGAATGGCGGAATCGGGAAAAGCGTTCTGGAGTTTGTATGCGGTTGAGAGTCCAACAATTCCGGCACCTGCGATGATAAAGTCGTAGATCATGATCTGCAATTTAATTAAACGGCTCTGAAGAAGAGTGAGTTCGTTCGATCCTAATAGAAACGTTATACATTTTAGTTGAATAACCTGTATTTTTGAGCCTCATCTGAACAAACTATGAAAACTTTGAATTACACACATACATCATTTTTAATTCTTGCTTTAATCCTTGTTGGCTGCGCAGGAGCGTCCAATAATTCACCCGAATATATTGTTGAAAATGCAGTTTTTGCTGACCTCGATGGCAATGAAGTAACACTGGCTGATTATAAAGGTCAGCTGATTTTAATCGATTTTTGGGAGTCGTGGTGCGGGCCATGCCTTCAGGTATTTCCTGCTATGGAAGATCTTCGGCAGGAATATCCGGACGAATTTCAGGTGTTTGCCGTAACGGTTGGCCTGCATGAAGGCCCCGAAGATGCAAGACGTTTTGCTGAAGAACACGGCTACGATTTTGTCTGGTTGTATGACGAGAACGGAATATTTTCGAAGCTTGGCGGGCAGGGTATTCCTTTTAAAGCGTATGTGGACCCCGATGGAAAATTCATCAAAATAGAGATGGGTTCGTACGGACGAGAAGGCGACTATAACCGTGCCAAAGAGATGATTACTGAATACTTCAGTGAGCTGAACTAAACATATCGAAGTCAAAGATAATTTGAACCATCATTCGTCAAAACATGTTGATTTGGCGAATACAAAAACAAAACAATACGAATGGAACAACAAGTAGAAAAATTACCATACAAAGTAGCCGACATCACACAGGCCAGGTTCGGGCGACAGGAAATTGCCCTTGCAGAAGCAGAGATGCCGGGCCTCATGGCTACACGAGAAGAGTTTGGGAAATCTAAGCCATTGGCAGGTGCACGTATAGCCGGCTGCCTTCACATGACAATCCAGACAGCTGTACTTATCGAAACCCTGGTTGAACTCGGTGCAGAAGTGCAGTGGTCATCATGCAACATCTACTCTACACAAGATCACGCCGCTGCCGCAATTGCAGAAGCAGGTGTGCCTGTGTATGCATGGAAAGGCATGACAGAAGAAGAGTATGACTGGTGCATTGAGCAGACAATATTTTTTCCCGATGGCCAGCCGCTAAACATGATTCTTGATGATGGGGGTGACCTCACAAACGTAGTGCTGGATAAATACCCGGAACTTACCCGGAACATCCGCGGAATATCTGAGGAGACCACAACCGGTGTACTTCGCCTTTATGAAAGGATGAAAAATGGTACACTGCCGATTCCGGCCATCAATGTGAACGACTCTGTTACAAAATCGAAATTTGATAATAAGTATGGTTGTAAAGAGTCGTGTGTGGATGCGATTCGCCGCGCAACCGATGTGATGATGGCAGGTAAAGTTGCCGTTGTTGGAGGTTATGGTGATGTAGGTAAAGGCTCCGCTGCTTCATTAAGAGGAGCTGGCGCACGTGTTATCGTTACGGAAATTGACCCAATTTGTGCGCTTCAGGCAGCAATGGACGGTTTTGAAGTGAAGAAAATGGCGGATGCTGCAAAAGAGGGAGACATTATTGTTACCGCAACCGGTAATAAAGATATCCTCACCGGCGAGCACTTCGAGGCGATGAAAGACAAGGTAATTGTTGGAAACATTGGCCACTTCGACAACGAAATTGATGTGAAATGGCTGAAAAACAATGCCGAAGAGGAGAACATCAAACCACAGGTAGATCTGTTCAGACTGCGTGATGGTAAAGAGATTGTTCTGCTTTCACAGGGACGATTAATGAACCTTGGAAATGCAACCGGCCACCCAAGTTTTGTAATGAGTAACAGTTTTACGAACCAGACACTGGCGCAAATTGCTCTGTGGAATGAGGAGTTTGAAGTTGGAGTGCATGTTCTTCCAAAGCATCTGGATGAAAAAGTTGCACGTCTGCACCTTAAGAAAATTGGGGTTGAGCTTGAAGAGCTTTCCGATGAGCAGTCAGATTATATTGGAGTTCCCAAAGAGGGCCCTTATAAGCCTGAGCACTACAGATACTAAGGATCGATCTGAATTACTAAGCATAAAAAAACCCGAATCACACGATTCGGGTTTTTTATTTTAGGCTAATAAATACTGTTTACTCACCTTGTGTAAACTGCACATTCAGTGACAGTTTTACTTCGTCAGATACAACCATGTTACCGGCTTCGGTGATGGCATTCCATTTTAAGCCATACTCTTTTCTGTTAATTTTTCCGGATACTTCGAAGCCAGCTTTGGTCTGTCCGTAAGGATCCTGAACGGTTCCTCCATAAACTACATCCAGTTCAACGGTTTTTGTATTGCCTCTGATTGTCAGATCACCAATCAACTTGTACTCCCCTTCGCCTGAACTCTTAAATGAACGGGATTCAAACACCATTTTAGGATGCTCAGATGCGTTAAAAAAATCATCAGATTTCAGGTGATTGTCTCTGTCTTCGTTGTTTGTGTCGATGCTGTTGATATCTGCTTCGAAACGAATGCTTGCATCTTCAAAATCGTCACCGTCAGTTTCCATGGAAGCATCAAAAGAGTTGAATTTTCCTGTTACTGTAGAGATAACAAGGTGTTTTACTTTAAATGCTATTTCCGAATGCAGGGCGTCGATGCTCCACTTGGTTGCTACTTCTGTACTCATAATATTCTCTATATTTGTATTGATGTTAATTTGTTTAATATTAAACTAAATATAAGGCGGTAAGCGTTCCCGGTCAAGAAATAATTTTTACCATCATGTAAAATTCTTGATCTTAATTACGGAAATCGAACTGCTGAATATTAAAAACGAATTTACTTATGAGATTTAAATTAATCGTTTCACTCTTCTTTGCCGGATTACTATTGGTATCCTGCGGTAATCCTTCCGAACTCTCTCATCAAATGCAGTTTGCTGAAATAAGAGATCAAGGGAGTGGAACTGTAACTCTTGCTTACGTTCCGAGTGATGGATTTTCTTATGAAAATGAAGAAGGAAAATTAACAGGTGTTACGATTGAGATATTCAGGGACTTTGCTGCTTTTGTTGAAGAGTACTATGAAGTTGAACTTGTAATCAATTATATGCCCATTGACAGGTTCGGAAATTTTTATGACACTGTAAGACAGGCAGAAGGAGGAATTTTTGGTGTGGCAAATGTTACCATTACTGAGGAGAGAAAGAGTGAGCTGGCATTTAGTCCGCCATATATGCGAAATGTTGCCACTCTGATTACACACTCGGACATCGAGGAAATCAGCTCGTTTGATGATATACCTGAAATTTTCAATGACCTCAATGCACTTGCGTTTGAGGGTACACTGCACGAAGAGAGATTGCGTGATATTGTTGAAAACAGAATTCCTGGTGCTCTCATCTATTTTGCTCAATCAAATAACGAGATTGTAGAGCGTACCGCAGCTTCAAATGATTATTTTGCATACGTGGACATCTATAACTATTGGAGAGCATCAGAAGAGGGTATGCCACTTTTAAGGCATGAAGCTGGAGACGAGGCTTCAGAAGAGTTTGGAATAATTATGCCGCTTGAAAGTGACTGGCACGATGTAATGGCAGAATTTTTCGAAGCGGATGGTGGATATGTTCATTCAGATCGTTACAGACAACTGATGGAAGCTCATCTTGGTGCCGGGCTGGCGGATCTGCTTATCTCACAAATGGATTAAGCAAAACATGGTATTTCACTTTTTCCGTAATCTGGATTTATTTCAAATCTGTTTACGTGACAGTGCAGGAAACATTTTGAACAGAAATACCATGTTGAATTTGCTGCTATAATTCACGGATATAAATATTACGGAATTGAACCAGTGATGGCGAGCTTGCCCATTCGCCATCAACCATGTGGCCGTGATGCTGCAAGCCAATAGGTCCGCTTTCAGGCACGCCGGGTAACTGAGTATCTTCAATTACAGTATGACCATTTAAAACAACTGTCAGGTGATCACCTTTCATGGTGATTTCAAAGGTATTCCATTCACCTATGTGATTATCGGCATGAAGGCGCGGAGTAACCCCTGCACGAACTTCATCGGGCATGCTTTGATCCATTCGGTATCCATAAACTTCACCCGAGCCAACCGGCCAAGTCCAGATGTTTACCTGAGCTTTGGGCATACCACGAAGATAGATGCCTGAATCGGAATCAGGTACAGCCATCCGTATTTGATTGCCATTCTCATCCAGTTTATGTGAACCATCGGGTAGTATGATGGGTACATTCTTGTTAATAAAAGGGGTCTCTTTAATTCTCCAGTCAAGTTTTAGGGTGAAATCAGAAAACTCATTTTCAGTCCACAAATCTTTACTGCCCTCTGCCTGGCTCATGGCATCATAATCAATCACGCCATCGAGAACTTTCCAGTGGCCGCCATCACCATCGGGTATAATCCACCCTGAAAGATCTTCACCGTTAAAAAGAGATGTCCATTCATTTTCTGATGCATCCGGTTTTACATCGGAAGAGCCGGATAGCACAGTGAAGAATGCAATCAACAATCCGGCAGTAAGAAGTGAAACATAGAGTTTGGCAGATTTAAATAACTTATACATAGAGCAAAATTTTAAGACTTTGGAAGTGTTTGGAATTCAGTAAACTAACAAGAGTTCGATATAATAATGAACAACATGACTGAACCCGTCATATTGAGCGCAATTCCGAGGGTGCTTTTTCCGAGGAATGAAGTCGAAATATGAGTTTTCGACTTCGTCCCTCCTGAAAAGCGT
>JAFIES010000048.1 GCA_020832415.1 Balneolaceae bacterium
GTATGATTTTTTTTAGGCAGATCCGGGCATTGCCTCACGACTCTTCAAGGAGCCCCCGATAAAAAGCACCGGTCACGCTTGGAGGTCGCTGAACTGAGCAACCTGCCAGACAACCGCGACTCTTGCAGGAGCCCCCGATAAAAAGCATCGGGGCACGCTTGGAGGTCGCTATAGCCGGCCCCGCCTGTTGAGTCACTGCTGTCGTAGGGAATATCTACCATGTTTCGTGATTCATCGGTGAGTATCAGAATTTGCAGTTGGGTAAAATTCTCTATATTTCAGGGTAATGTCGTCTTATTGGCTCCGTTATCATCAGAAACAGATAAGAATATGATCCGATTCGTTACTTTTTTCGCGCTTTTGATCGCACTTCCATTCACCCTTTTTGCACAAAATGAAATCGAGCGTGAGCGAATCTCACTGCAGGGTTTGCAGGAGTTTGGTTTCTCAGCCAATATTCAGGGCAGCCGAACCGTGGCAGAGAGTGAGCATCTCACTCCATCAGTAATTCGCCAGTTGGCTATCGACAGGCTTGTTGAAGCTAATATCAATTATATAAGTGATGAAGAGGTGCGTTCATCGGCCGATGTGCCATTTCTGCACATGCACATCAACACCATGCAGCTCGAAAATGGATTGGTACCTTTTTCCATTCAGCTGAGGATGTATCAGCCGGTACGATTACCACTCAACCGCGACCTGCAAACATCAGCCAGCACCTGGGAAACGGGAATGGTTGGAATTGTATCACACGATCAGCTTCAAACCATCAACTTTGCGGCAGAGGAATTGGTATCCGATTTTATTGAGGACTATTACCTGGCAAATCCACGGCTTGCACGAGGAAGATAGCTGCTTTCTATCGGCCTTTCTGATCTGATGCAGTCCCTTTCGAAGCCTTATCAAACCAGATTCCGCACTCTTCTCCCCGGCAACACTCATCTGTGTTGATTCCGCATGCAGCACACTGTCCGTGCCCGTGAACCCAGACGAGATCAGCAAATTGCCCGCAATAAAGACACCTGCGGGGCGGATTTTTTGAGTTGTTATTATGATTCAGTGAGTTCAAGCCAGGCTACATCAATATTTCTTGGAAGTGAGAGAAAATCACTCGGGCTGATGATATCGGGAAATTGATCGAATGATGTTCGGGAAGTAAGCTCCTCACGGCTCATACCGGCAGCAATGCCATCGCGGGTATACTCAAGCAAATGCGAGAGAAAATCCCGCTTGTGGAGCAGCTCCTCACGGCTTCCCGTTACGCCAAATTCGGGATTTCCATGCCCGAAGATAAAGAGTGTTTCGGAGTCGGCTTCACCGGCAACTGTTTCCAGCAGGTTGATCCACCCGGAAATCATTGCACCGCCGTTTCTGTCGATAAAAGGGTAGAGCCGGTTGAAAACCAGATCGCCCATGTGAGCTATGTTGGCATTTTCAAACCAGATTACAGAATCACCTTTGGTATGTGCGGCTCCATAATATTTTGCGGTGATGGTTTCATCACCGGCATCAAAACTAAACTGATCATCAAAAGTAGTGGTTGCGTAAGCCTGTGCATCTTCATTATCGTTATTTTGAGCAGCCGTACGCTGGAGACCGGGTACATTTGCATGTGCAATTATCTTGTAACCATCATTCTCAAAAATCAGATTGCCGCCGGTGTGATCGCCATGATGGTGAGAATTAAAGAGTACTTTTTCAGGGCCGGTTCCGAAGTTCGAAATTCCATCAACAAAAGCGCGGGCTGGGTCGGGAAACTGAGAATCAACAGCTACAATGGCCCCATCGGTTGTAAACCAGCCAATGGTACCGCCCTGCATGGAGAATATTCCCACACCATTGCGAAGCTCAGTAAACTGGGTTCGCGCAAATGATGAGAGATATTTTGGCAAAATGGTGGCACCTGCAGAGAGCAGGCCGAGGTTTTTGAGGAAATCGAGGCGATTCATGGCAGCCGGTTTATTACTATTCAAGGTGATGATCATCCCGGATGAGCAGCAAAATAGATGCATGCGGGAGGATCAGATATTTTTCGTTTTCAAATTCAATTTCATGCGCCCTGCTTTTCAAAAAGATGGCAAGATCTCCTTCTCGCGCCTGCATGCCCATATATCTGGGTTCGGGAGAGCCATCTTTCCACGGCTCATCAATTTCTTGTGAGGGAATGGGGTAGCCGGGCCCGGTTTTTATGATGTAACCACTCTGTATCTCCTCTTTCTCCTTGATGGAAGCCGGAAGCACGAGTCCGCTTTTGGTGTGCGTTTCCAGATCGCGCGGTTTCAGCAAAACACGGTCGCCAATTACAATAAATTTATCAACGGAGTTTAGATATTCCTGAATCATATAAATGAGGCTGTCTTAAAATTCGCTTTCTAAAAAGTTATTCGCATATTCAGACAAAGTTACAATATCATGTTAAACATTACTACACACCCTGTTTTCCGGGAACTCAAAACGCTTAAAAACTTTTAGTAACCAAAATATTTCGAAATCTAAACTTCTTTCTCCATGAAAATCGTTCTCTCCTCATTAACGGCACTATTCTTCTCTCTTACTCTTTTTTCCGCTGATCTCTATGCACAGATTGATCGTGAATCGGGCGCCGGTTTTGTAACCCGTTCCGAAGTTATTGGTCAGCGCGGTATGGTAGCCACAAGCCAGCCACTGGCCACACAGGTTGGCCTGCAAATTCTTCGTGAGGGTGGAAACGCTATTGATGCAGCCATAGCCGCAAATGCCGCTGTAGGACTGATGGAGCCTACCGGAAACGGAATAGGTGGTGATCTTTTTGCAATTATCTGGCACGCCGAAAGTGAGCAGCTTTATGCCATTAATGCGAGTGGACGGTCACCAATCGGCCTTTCGTATGATCGGTTGATGGAGATTCTGGATGAGATGGAAGAGAATAGAATTCCACCGTATGATCTTCTTTCAGTATCCGTTCCGGGGGCAGTGGATGGCTGGTTTGAACTCCATGAGAAATTTGGATCGCTTCCGATGGAGCAGATCCTGGCTGAACCCATTTACTACGCTGAGGAAGGTTTTCCGGTAAGCGAGGCCATCTCGATGTACTGGCAGCGATCGGCCGGGTTTTTGAGCGAGCAACCGGGTGCTTTCAGAGAGACATTTACAATAGATGGCCGCGGGCCTGCAAAGGGTGAGGTTTTCAGTAATCCTGACCTCGGTAATACATTTCGCCTGCTTGCGGAGCATGGCCGCGACGCGTTTTACCGCGGAGAGATTGCCGAAAAGATTAATGCGTGGATGCAGGAAAATAACGGCTATCTGAGATTTGAAGATTTTGACCGGCACAGATCAGAATGGATCGACCCGATTTCTGTGAATTACCGAGGGTATGATATCTACCAGATTGGTGGCAATAACCAAGGGACAGCCGTGCTGCAGATGCTCAATATACTGGAAGGTTATGATCTCTCCGCGAAAGGTTTTGGAACGGCGGAAACCCTTCATCTTATGACTGAAGCCAAAAAGCTAGCCTACGAAGATCGGGCAAAACATTATACTGATCCTGATTTCTACAACCAGCCGATGGATCGCCTTTTATCGAAGGAGTATGCAGCTGAAAGGCGTGAACTGATTGGTGAACGGGCTATGCGCGGGGTAGAGTCCGGTGTGGATGTGATGGAGGATGGTGATACTATCTATCTCACAACTGCGGATAAACATGGCAATATGGTTTCACTGATTCAAAGCAATTTTCGCGGAATGGGAACCGGATTTGTAGTGCCGGGAACGGGTTTTAGTTTTCAGAATCGTGGCGAGCTCTTCTCGCTTGATCCCGATCACCCCAATGTTTACGAGCCGGGTAAACGGCCTTTTCATACCATTATACCCGGCTTTGCGATGAAGGATGGCAAACCGTGGTTCAGTTTTGGAAATATGGGTGGTGCCTATCAGCCGGTGGGTCATCTCAGCATTATTACCAATGTGATCGATTTTGGAATGAACATTCAGGAGGCGGGTGATGCTTTCCGATGGATGCATGATGGCTCAACCGAGCCAACCGAAAGCAGAGAGGCGATGCTTGACGGTACCGGTCGACTGCATATAGAATCCGGTGTGAGCTACGAGGAGGTGCGTCAGCTGCGAAGCATGGGCCATACCGTGCGGATTGGCGAGCAGTTTTTTGGCCGCTACCAGGGGATACTTTTTGATCCGGAACAGGGTGTTTATTACGGAGCCAGCGAATCTCGCTTCGACGGGCAAGCGGCGGGGTATTAACAGATGCGTGTACTTGAAGGAAGAAACTACAACTTGTAAGAGTCAGTAGCCTGGTACCGCACCTCCGGTGCGGATGGTTGGTTGTTCGCGCAGTTTTTTTTACAAAGATGTTGCTCCTCCGGAGCAGGGGTGTGTCTGCCGAAACCGCCGTTACCCACGCTTGATTATGGACAGGTTTTTCTTACAAAGCTAGACTACCCCAAGCAGGAGTGTAACTTAGTACAAGGAACCACTATACGCTTTTACCACTCACTTAATAAATGCCCCGGACGGGGCATTATCTTTGTAAAAACTATAGTCTCTCACAAAGTGCCTGCCCCGGGAGGGGCAGTACTATCTCTGCCGAAACAGGTGGTGAGAAACCGCAACTTGTAAGAGTCAGTAGCTTTGTACCGCACCTCTGGTGCGGATGGTTGATGGCTTGCGTAGTTTTTTTTGTAAGGATTTCAAAGATATCGGTTCATACTTATAGAAAAGCAATTACAAACGATAAACAATAAGCCATGGCGGATACCTACACCCAGATCTATATCCAATTTATCTTTGCGGTTCAAAACCGAAGAAGTCTCATACACCATAGTTGGGAAGCAAAACTACACAAGTATGTAACCGGTATTGTTCAAAATAAATCACATAAAATGATCGCAATTAACGGGATGCTCGATCATGTACATATGTTTATTGGTTACAGGCCGACAGAGTCCATGTCAGAACTGATTAAGGTTGTAAAAGGTGAAACATCCAAGTGGATCACAGATAAAGGCTTTATAAAGGGAAAGTTCAGTTGGCAAGAGGGATATGGAGCGTTTTCTTATAGCCGCAGCCAAATCGACCGCGTCTATCACTACGTTATGAACCAAAAGATACATCATCAAAAGAAGTCGTTTCGTGAAGAGTACCTCGAATTACTTGAAAAATTTGAAGTTGATTATGATGAACGCTACATCTTCAAACCGGTAGATTAGCTGAGTGTTTACTTTTGAGTGATAGGTACCGCACCTCCGGCGCGGGTGGTTGATGGCTTGCGCAGTTTTTTTACAAAGATGCTGCTCCTCCGGAGCAGGGGTGTGGCAGTTTAGACTGCCGGCAGGTTTTTATGATCTTGGGCATGCTAACCAAGGTGCTGACTCCAACTGAAAAATGGATTTAACAAAGAAACGAAGAGTCTAAAAGGCATTTAATTATACTTGGGTGCCCCGGAGGGGGCACTATCTTCGTAAAAACCATGCCTTAAAATGGAGAGGCGAGTAATAACTTGTAAGAGTCAGTAGCTTTGTACCGCACCTCCGGCGCGGGTGGTTGATGGCTTGAGCAGTCTATTACAAAGATATTGCTCCTCCGGAGCAGGGGTGTGGCAGTTGAGACTGCGGGAGTGTGCTTTATCATATTGTCTGGATTATACAGACGTGTGCTTCCTGCTGGAAAGAAGGGGTTATTTTGATGGTGAATGCGAGAAACGGCTTTTGTTATTCTGTTGCGCTAGCAGATACTGTGGTGTAACACTCTAGCTTGCAACACTATATGTTTCTTATATCAACTCACCTATAAATGCCCCGGACGGGGCATTATCTTTGTAAAAATAAGTCTTTCCATGGAGAGGCTGCCCCGGCAGGGGCAGTACCTTCAACTTTAGAGAGCACCGGCTAACATACCGGGGGCAAGTATAGTATAAAAAGTATTACAAAATTCATCATAAATAATATCAATGAAGTGTGTTTTTAATTAATTATTTATAATAAAACATTGAACATTATTTTCATACATTCATCAATCACAATTATATGTGTCTATAATTTATCATGCGTAAATCATGTTATATATTATAATAAATCAATTATGATCAATTATTAATTGCATAAATAGTGACATCAAATAAGCTGCATAGTACCATAGCTTGAGAGATCCATTATCGTGGAGGTTTGTGAATCTGCCGAAAAGATACGTGAGATTTACAGAATATCAGCCGAAACGGGTTTCAACATTGCTTTTCCTATTTCACAGTTACAAAACAATAACTACTAAAAAACATGCCATGAAACACGTAATTCAAACCTCAGCTACGCTTATGTTGCTGGGATTACTGCTATTTAGTTGTGAAAATATAAGTTCACCAAATTCAGATGTTCAAAATAAAGCCGACAGAGTATTAAGTCTCAATCCTTTTTCAGAAAGCAATAATGAATTTGTGCTGAAAGATGAGGAGAGTACACCTGGAGTGAATGTTACCGTTAATCGTATTCCTGGTTCTGGTGAAACAACTTTTGAATATGTTGTAGAAAATAATATTCCAAGCCCCGGGAATCGAACCGTTCAGTTCTTTAATCTCGAGTTGCCATCATGTCTTGGTCAGCCAACATTTACACCGGATCTGGGTGAAGGAGGTTCAATTTCAAATGATGGAATTACATGGAATCAAACTATTTCCGCACCGTCTTCAGGGGGTTCTTCTGCAAATAATTCAAGAACCTACTCCATTACATACGAGGGGAATGTTTCTGCCGGAGAAATTAATGCAAAGGCCACAAGTGGCGGTGAAGCAGGACGGGTTTTTTCAGGTGTAGTTCTGGGGCCCATTTGTCCCTCAGTTGAGGTTACTATAACATTTTCCGGAAGTGTATATATCGATGCGAACGAAGATAACACCAAAGATCCGGAAGAATATGGTCTTGATAACATCGAGGTATCTCTTTACTCGTTTGTTGGTGATGACGAAACATTGATCGGTTCTCAAACAACCGGCGTAACAGGCGAATTTTCATTTGAAGTTGAGGCAATTTCTGGTATTAATTTCAGAATTAAAGTACCTGAAAATAAGGTAGACAATGTTTACTACCAGGCCATTCCTGTTACAAGCAGAGACTTTCTTAATGTAACTGAAGATGTTGAAAATATTCATTTTGCCTATGTTCTTGATATTGATCAGATGGTTGCGGATTTGTTGAGCGGTGAAATTCTTAAGAACACAAAATCAACACAGTACTGGGCATTTCAGCTTCAGCATGCGGCTGTTAATCAGCGGCAGGTAGATCAAAACCCAAATGTTGATTTTACCAGAGCAAAGATGAACACATTGCTGGAAACAGTAGAAGGATTACTGCCAATTGTAGAAGAACCATTCAAATTTGAAGGAAATAACGAAAGAGAAAAAATACAGGATGCACTGCGAATTCTACGAGGCCAGAAATATGAGGATTCTGAATTGAGTGATCTGATGAAAGAACTGCTTACCGCAGAACTAAACGTGGCTAACGAGTTGGGTGCGTTAACGCCTGAAGGTGAGATAAACGATCCGTTTAACAGAGCGATACTCATATTTGGGGAAGCCATTGCATGCAACGCTTTAGGCACTTGCCCCGTGGGAACAGTTGTGCCTGCGGGATCTGCAATCATGGGCAACCTGATTGTTGGCGGAACAGATGGGTTAACATCAAGTGCTACACTATCTGACGGAACAACAGTACTGCGTGCTTTTAATGGTACCGGTGGTATCGGCAGCAATTAGTTTTATTCGGTTTTTTTAAATATTCTGTGTAATGAAATGGAAGTTCCTGATAGCCATCACCGCGGTATTATTGGTTGCAAGCAGAGTGAATGCTCAGGAACGCCCGATAACAAATTACACACCTGACAGCGAATTATTAGCCCTGCCTTCTGCAATGGTAACGTATGTTTACCAGGACAGGCAGGGCTTTATTTGGTTTGCTGTTTACTCATCCGGGCTTGTTCGGTTCGATGGAAGCCGCCTGATCCAGTTTGATCAGGAAAAAGGTTTAAGTGATCTTGGCATCTGGCAGATCCTGGAAGATTCAAACGGGTATTTATGGGTCTCATCTCACGAAGGTCTTGTGGTTACAGAAAAGCCGCTTACCGGGTATCGATCTCATTCAGAAATTACATTCACCTCCACATTCAGCGGGATCCCGCTTACGGATGATGTTTTAACTCATCACAGAATTACCTCAGATAACTCAGGCCGGGTTTTGGCAGGAACATCGGATGCAGGTATTATCCGGTACTTTATCGATGACTTAGGTGTGATGTTTGCTGATACTGTCTCTACTCAAATAAAGAGTGACAGGTATCTGGGAGTTACCTCTATTCGTGCCGGATCTGACAATTCGGTTTTGGTAAGCCTTGAGGGCGGAGACTTATATCGCCTTAAGGATAATGAACTTTTTCATATTTACTCTCCTGCGGAGGTTTATGGCGGTATCGAAATTATTTCGATGCTGGAGGATGATGATGATAAAATTTGGATCTACCGGCAGAACGGGGAGATACTCGTTTTGGGTGTTGATTCCGATTCCTCAGAATTGATCCACACAAATCCATCAACAAATATTAATGGATTGCAGGCCTTTTCTGATGGTACGGTATGGGCAACAAATAGTGCGAATGGCATCAGCCGGTTTGATATACAGAGCGGGCAGCTTGTTGATACATACACAAGAGTTACCGGATTACTCAGCAATAATGTATTCCATGCATTGGAAGATCGTGAAGGCAATATGTGGATTGCGCAATCCGGAGGTGTTTCGAAACTGAGATATAATTACCGGGCGTTTGAAAATATAAGTGAGCGGTCGTTTGCAGGAGAGCAGCCCCTGCTGCCATCAGGCAGGATTAATACTGTATTCATTTCAGAAAATGAATCGATGCCCTGCAGATTTTGGGCGGGTACAGAAAACGGGGCTACATGTATTACTAATGATGGTACATCAGAATATATCACGCAATCTGAAGGTTTAACAGGCAATTGGGTAAACGGACTCTCTTCAGACAGGAGCGATAGAATCTGGGTAGCTACAACCCAGGGTTTAAATGGCATTGCTTTTTCAACCGGGGCAATTCCGCCCAATGCAACCAATACGGAAAGAATCAGAATTGCCGGATATGATGGCTGGCTTTTTACCATTCCAGGCAGCCCTCCATTTATTGCCGCTGAAGATTTATTGTTAAACAACAATGGCAGTTCCCGTTCGGTTAACTCATCTTGGTTTCCAGGGCTCAGGAGTTTATATGGTATTGTTGATGGATCTGTTTATGAGTTTAATATGGAGCATGGCCTGCCGTCTACACTATATAAATCTGTTGCTGCAGACAATCGCGGATATCTCTGGGTTGGCACACTTGACCGCGGATTGTATAAATCAAATGCGCCGATAACGGCTGAACTTCTGCGGGGAATCAATTCAGCTGAATTTGAGGGAATCAGTTTCAGCCAGTTTTGGTCACGAGATAACGGAGCTCCTACTAATCATATTGAGAAACTCTTGTATCATGATGGTAAAGTCTGGATTGGAACACAGGAGGGGCTTTATGCAATGGATCCTGAGAACGGCGAGATTATCCATCACATATGGCGCGGAAACGGATTACTGGCAGATAATGCTGTCAGTTTTGCACTTTCCCCAAAAACCGGAAATCTCTGGGTGGGTACCAACAGGGGGCTTGCCGAGGTAGATCCACAAAGCGGGGTTGTTCTTAAAACAGTAACCAGGCAAGATGGCCTGATTGACAATGAAGTATGGCTGTATGGATCAGTGAAGGTGGACCGGCATGGTTCGGTTTATTTTGGTACTGCGAATGGGTTGTCGATTTATCATCCGGATGATGACAGAATCAATCTTACCCCTCCGCTTCTTCATCTTATCTCTTTTGAACTTACCGACCAGGCTGAGGGCAGGAATGAAGTAGTTTTTGAATACGCTGCAACCAGTTTCGGAAATACCTCACAAATTCGATACAGAACCCGCCTGCTGGGATATAATGAGCAATGGTCACCCGAAACAGATGAGGTTCGCTTACGCTATACAAACTTGCCGGCTCTCTTTTTTCCCAAAACGTACACGCTCGAAGTGATGGCTGTAAATGAGAGCGGTATTCCATCAGAGGAGCCGCTCAGCTTTTCATTTTCCATAGAACCGGTTTGGTGGCTGCAATGGTGGGCTTTTCTGTTTTATCTGCTGTTATTGGGATCTGTAATTTTCATTATTGACAGAGTACAGCGTTCGCGGCTCATCAAAAAAGAGCGAGATGCAGCACGGCTTCGGGAAGCTGAACTGCAGGCAGAAACAGCAATGGCACGATCAAAAGCAGCAGAAGCACAGGCGAAGGTTTTAAAATCAGAAAATGATCGTAAAGCACTTGAGCTGGAAAAAGCCCGAGAACTTGAAGTAGCCTATCATAATTTAAAAGCCGCTCAAAATCAGCTGATTCAGGCTGAGAAAATGGCTTCACTCGGGCGGCTATCCACGGGCATAGCGCATGAGATAAAAAATCCGCTGAATTTCATCAACAATTTTGCTGCGGTTTCAAATGAAATGGTTGATGAGCTTTATGAAGCGATCAGAATTAAAGATGATGATGAGGTGCATTATATACTCCAAAACCTGAAGCATAACACAGGTAAAATTGAAGAGCATGGAAAAAGGGCAGATTCTATTGTACGCTCTATGATGCAGCATGCGAGGGGAGGAAAATCTACCTTTGAAATGATTGATCTGAATGACACGGTTCAGAAATATGTGGATCTGGCATACAATGGTAAGAGAGCAAAGAATCCCGATTTTTATTCAAAACTGGATATCAAGCTCGATCCTGCCATAAAGGAAGTGAAGGTAATGCCTCAGGAAATCGGGCAGGTATTGTTAAACATTATAGGTAACTCGCTGGATGCCGTTTGGGATGCATCAAAAAATGGCAAGATTGTGGAAGAACCGGAAATAAAGATCCACACTGCCTTGAAGATGGAAGAGATTGAAATTCGTATTGCGGATAACGGACCTGGAGTTCCGGAAGAACTTAAGGAGAAAATTTTCGAACCGTTTTTTACCACAAAACCCACCGGTGAAGGAACCGGCTTAGGACTGAGCCTGAGTTATGATATTATCACGCAGGGGCATAATGGTTCGCTTACACTTGAAAGCCGTAAAGGAGAGGGCGCCGCATTTATTATTACCCTTCCCAGGTTGAGTTAAGAGCAAAAAAAAGCCACTCCAAATTTCTTCGGAGTGGCTGAAAACCAGAATCAGTAAATGATTTCTTAATCGGGCAGATTGTAGTTTACATCTGTTCGGTAGTAACCCATCAGATGCTCTGCAAAATAATCCCACAACATTCGCTCGAAATAAGCAGTATATCGTCCAAATCCATGGCGGGCTTCGGGGAAAATCATCATATCAAATCGCTTGCCCTCGCGTATCAATGCATCGGCAATACGGTATGTATTGGCGGGGTGTACGTTGTTATCCATCTCGCCGTGTACAAGCAGCAGGCGTCCCTGCAGATTACCGGCCAGCTCGGCATTGGATGGAATTCGGGAGCTAAACGTTGTTTTTTCTTCCTCCACCTCTTCGCCATCTTCATTTTCTACAGTAACCGTTTCGGTCTTGGCTGTAACACCGTGATGCACTTCGCTCCACCAGATGTTATAGATATTATTATCATGGTTACCGGCCGATGAAACAGCAACTTTGAAAAACTCGGGATAGGTTAGCAGTGCTGCTGTACTCATAAAACCACCACCGGAGTGTCCATAGATTCCCACTTTATCAAGGTCGATGTAGGAGCGGCGGGCGCCAAGCTGTTCGATACCGTAGCGGTTATCGGCCAGGGCGTAATCGCGAAGATTATCGTGCCCGTAATTGTGATACCACTTATCCCGCAGCGGACTTCCACCACGGTTACCCATGGCAACAACTACAAAACCAACCTGCGCAAGTGAGTGTGCACGGGCGGCTGTTCCGCCAATGGAGAAATTTCGCGGGTAAGGCTCAACCTGCGGGCCGGGGTATACATACGAGATAATGGGGTATGATTTGTCCGGATCGAAATCAGCCGGTTTCCACATTACGCCATAAAGATCAGTCACGCCATCTTTCGCTTTCACAGAGAAGTTTTCAGGAAGGTTATAGCCTGCTTCCTTCAATCGGGTAAGGTCTGTCTCTTCAAGTACAATCAGCTCTTGTCCGTCTTTGTCGCGAAGAACGGCTGTAGTTGGCAGATCGGGCCGCGAGTAATTTTGAACAAAGTAGTTGCGGGTGTCGCTCATGCTGATGGTGTGATTGGCATCTTCAGGGGTGATGAGTCTTTGGCGGGAACCATCAAACCGAACACTGTAGTAGTGCGCATAAAATGGATTTCTGCCTTCTTCTTTACCAAATCCTTCAAAGTAGATGGTGGATGCAGTTGTATCAATTGCAGCGATATCACCCACCATAAAGAACCCGTCGGTGATGCGGTTTTGCAGGTTGCCTTCACTGTCGTATCGATAGAGCTGTCCCCAGCCTGTTCGTTCACTCCACCAGATGTACTCTTCACCTTCATTGATAATACCAAGCTGAGCATAGCGGGTGTTGAAATAGGGTTCACTTTTTTCTGACCAGAGCACTTCTGTTTCGCCGGTTGTGGTGTTTGCTTTTACAACATCCAATTCATCCCAGGTTCGGGTTCGCCTCAGGATCCAGAGATAATCCGATTCATCGGAGGTGAATATACCACCGCCATTAAAGTAGACGCCTCCCAAAGATTGATCGGGCCATTTATCGGTATCGAGGCGAACATGCTCTTTGGTTTCCATATCAAACACAAGAATTTCGTCCTGATAGTGATTATCCTCGCCCGGCAAATTGTATTTATAGGTCTCCAGTTCGGGTCGCGGATTTGCAACGGTGTTAATTACCCAAAGCTCATCAACTTCGCGCCAGTCCTGCCGTTTTACATAGAGTTTTTTCGAATCTTCAAACCAGTTTGCACGCGATCGTAAACGCTCGGTTGAAGTTGTATCACCATGATTTTGCTGAAAACTGTACCATCGTTCACCATCTTCGGTCAGACGGATTTCGGTACTGTCGGGATCGTCGGTTCTCATCACATAGAGATCGTGTTCACGGGCGAAGGCGATCCAGGTACTGTCGGGCGAATAGGTTGCCCATGGTTCGCGCTCTTCGGCTTCCAGTGAATCGCCTTTTACAAGCTCATTGCGATCCAGGTAATATTTAAACTCAATACTGTCTACATGGAAAGAGAAAAGCTGACGGTCGGTATCGTAATCAAAGCCTTTGAGGTCAAGATCGTTTGCATTAAAACCGCGGTTGAAGGCTTCAGAGAGTTCGGCTGCCATGCGTTGCACATCAAAAAGCGGGCGGGAAGTTTGCCGGGCAGCATCAACGAATGTCCAGCGTTTTCTGTCGCCGTCCTGCCATTCGTACCAGAATCGGTCTTCATCTTCAATCCAGTTGGCACGTAAAAAAGTGCTTCCTGTCATGTTTTGCATGTTGCTGCCGGTAAACCGTTCTGCAAGTTCAAAATTGGGCTCTTGTTGTGCAGTTGCATTCTCAGAGATAGAGAGAGACGCGAAAAACAGCCCCACAGCCAAAAGGCTAATCGTATATAATTTCATAGAAATGAGTTTGGAATTTTGGTTAAGGTCGGACAATATCTAAAAGATATTTGTGAGAAGCAGGGTTTTTACAAATTTTATGAGGTACTTAATCTGCCTTTATCCAAATGAGAGTTTGATGAAAGAAGGGAATTACTGGTGAACGTATATTCCGAAAGTTGGGATAACCTGATCAGAGTGTTTGTTTTATCTCTTCGTAATACTCTTCGTAGATGGTTACGATTTTATCAAGTTCGAAGGTTTCTGCCCGTTTTCGTGCAGCTGCGGCCATTTTGTTGTGTAGTTTTTCATCCTTGAGGATTTTGGTAGCACAGCTCCCCAGGCATTCAATATCCCCGAGTTCGCAGAGGTAACCGGTTTCTCCATGCACGTTTACTTCCGGAAGGCCGCCAATGTTCGAACTTATCACCGGTACACTGCAGCTCATTGCTTCCAGCGCTGCAAGGCCGAATGTTTCACTGCCGGATGGAATCATAAACAGGTCAGATACAGAAAGAACTTCTTCAACCTGCTCTTGTTTACCCAGGAAACGTACGTGATCACACATTTTCAGTTCGCGGCATTTTTTTTCCGCTTTGGCTCTCTCGGGTCCATCACCCACCATAAGTAGTTTAGCCTTTACGCCATTTTTTAAAATCTGATCAAAAGCAGCCACTACATCGGTAACCCGCTTTACTTCCCGGAAATTAGATACATGGGTTACAATTTTTTCACCATCGGGACAGATCGCCTTTTTGAAGTGCTCTTTCTTCGATTTTTTGAACCGATCCAGATCGATAAAGTTGGGAATTACCTTAATCTCTTTTTTGATATCGAAGAGCCGGTACGTTTCATTCTTCAAATATTCAGAAACAGCAGTAACACCATCACTCTGATTGATGGAAAAATCAACCACCTGTTTGTAGGTAGGGTCGCTGCCGATCAGGGTGATGTCGGTTCCGTGCAGAGTTGTAATTACCGGCACTTTCGATGCCTTGCTGTTCAGTATCTGCTTTGCGAGGTAAGCACTGGTTGCGTGCGGTATGGCGTAATGCACATGCAGCACTTCAAGTTTCGCAAACTGAATGAGGTTCACCATCATGTTGGCCAGGGCCAAGTCATACGGTGGAAATTCAAACAGAGGATAGGTGCTCAGATCTACTTCATGATAGGTGATGTCTGTCCGGAAAGAGTCGAGCCGTGCAGGCTGGGCATAACTTATGATATGCAAATTGTGGCCCCTGTTGGCAAGGCCTTTGGCGAGTTCAGTAGCTACCACGCCACTGCCGCCAAATGTTGGATAGCAAACTATTCCGATATTCATGAAGCGTTTATTTCGATGTAAAAAGTGAGTAAATGGCCGCTTTTCGATTATTAAAGCAAGATACGCAATATTTAACGCTAATAATTAGCGAAATGTTCAACATTGAAGTGGCTTGTTTGAGGCGGATTTTACAAAGCTGTTGCGATTATGGATACCCCTGAACGGTAACCGCTTGCAAAACAATAATTTTTGTTGCAAATGAGATGATTTAGAAAACTATTCCGCATTTATCTGTATGAACAACAACTAAATAGAGAAAAAATGAAAGGGAAATATCAAAATAGAGAATGGTTGAGAGATAATGGATGGGAACTCAAAAAGTCGACAATGTTGATGGTAATTGGTGTCGCACTACTGTTTGGTGGGGCAGCCGATTTAACAGCTCAAACAGATGAGCCTCCATCTGAGGTGTTGCAAGGGCTTGATCTGCCCGGGGATTTGCCCGCTATGTGGCAGACAGAAAATATTCGTCTTGAAAGGGGTGCAATTCGATATGCCCACGCACCAGTCCAGATGATTCAGCGAATGCAAAGACGCTGGAACGAAGATAAAGTGATGGAAGCAGCTCTGCATAATCACAATGGGTGGGAGAATATTCGTAACACAGCCATTGGCGAAGTTCGATACATACAACCAAGAAGCGGATCAATGAGGCAGGTGGTGGTAAAAGAAGAGGAATCTGAAACGGAAGGACTGAGGCGCTGGGTGTTTTATCAGTATGAAGACTTGTCTGAACTGGGGATGGATGATTTTTTCATCCCGAGAGTAGCCGTTGAAAAAGCGATGGATGGTACTTCCGCAACGTTCATCAGGCTCGATCCGGACGGACAAACCGGTTTGGGCCATTTTGGAAAAAGTGGCTGGAGTATGGAAAATGGCCGCATGGTATACTGGATCTACACCGTGCCGGATACAGATTATAGTTCGGCAATTTTCAGCTTTGAAGAGGAAGGTGATACTGTTATCAGCAGAACATATACCACGGGCCGACAATTGACCGGGGAGCTTCGTTACAGTAAAAGCAACGGTGCCGGAAGCTTTATGGCACCCGGCCAAAATAATGACCTGCCCATTTGCTGGGACTCATCGATGAATAACAGTGAGTGCTGAGGTTTGCCGATACGGTAAATTTGAAAAATTCTGAGTGAGCCGGTTTAATTATTCCATATTTCGGGTCCCATACTTCTGTCTTCACGCACATGCGCTCTGATATCCGCATTGGTTACGCCACATCGCCCATCGGACCATGCACGATTCAGTGCGCCTGAAGCATTTCGCCAATGTGCTACATTTGTGCCCGGAGTAAACTGATGGTTTCCACAGGGTAAGGAATACTCTGCAGAGTAAAAGGCTACGTTGCTTTCAGCCCAGCTAACACTGTACATTCGGTTGCCTTCAACTTTTATATTTGTTCCGCTCGCAATACCGATGCCAACCTGACCCGGATTTACCCCGATATTCCCGATGGCCTCCTGGTAGCTGCCCGTTGCATCTGCCAGCATAATAAAAGAGCCGGAATTCGATTCGCTATGGCCCTTTGCTCTGTTTTGGTTTACCTGTATCCAGCTATTTTCGGTTCCGTTCGACATGAAGATGTTAATCCAGTCTTCAAGCGGAGCCTGGCCGGTCTGTTCGGTATGTTCCATCACATTTCTGTTGATACGTATACCTGCACCGTTGCATTTATCACACTGAAAAAAGTTTCTGCCGGAGTTCAGTGCCCTGTTTCCGGTCACTTGTAACGGCCCGCTGCTATCCCGAAAGCGAATACCGGATGCTGCATTCTCTATATATGAATCGCGCACCTCAATATTTTCTGAGTTGTGAAACATTACAGCACCAAATTCCTGCCCATGTTTATCTGTGGCGATATTTCTGAACTGAACATTGTGAATAACCGTATATACACTGCGGGTAGAGTAAATACCATGATCGGTATAGTTTTCGATATTGATCCAGGAGATTGCATTGCCGGTCATGCCACCACTGAATGCCCGCTGCTGCGAATTTTCTCCATCAAGAACAGCCCGTCCCACGCCAATCCAGTTGTTTCCCTCTTTTGATGACTCCACCATCTGCCCCGTATGAGTTCCGGGTAAAATGAAAAAAGTTGTTCCTGAAGGACAGCTTAAGTTGGCCACATTAAAATTTTCCCCCGGAGAAAGCCAAACACGGTCTCCACTCATATTGAAAAGCTCACTGCACGTTTCACTCAGATTATTTTCGTTAATGTTCAGTAGAATGGATCTGATCTCTTCAGTGGTAAAATCTCTGCCCGGGTCTCCGCCATCCCTTGAAGCAGCTTGTGTAATTCTTCGGCTCACAGTTCGATGGTTAGATTCTGAGATATTCCTGGGGTTTCTGTCTAATGATGCAGATGTTTCAGCTAAACTTTCCAGGGTTTCATCACTCAGTTCAACGGAATAATATGTAGCGCTCAAAATTGGTGCACCCAGTGATTGAATATCGCTGCTGCTCATGTTTCTGATACGTGATGCCCGCATACCGCGCGTCCGGTTTACCATATCGGCAAAGTCGGTTGAAACTTCTGCGGCTGTTACGTCTGTCATATCCGGCGCACTTGCGGTTTCAGTTTGAGGGTCGCCGCCTGATTCACCCTGAAGAGCAAGTTCTATAAATGTACAACTACCAACGATTACAACTAAAAGTGCAAGCAGAAACAATAGTTTGATATTTTTCATAATTGTACTCAAATAGTGTGATTTTTAATACATTCCAACATATTGCCTGTGGTAATGAAGTGCAATAGCATACGTTGTTAAATAGCAGTTTCCCCTCGCTGTTCCGGGTTTGATTCTATTTAATGCGATTCAATTTCGATTAGGAGCAGTTAGGTGAAAATTATCATTTCCTGTATATTCAGGGTTGTATCATTTTTAAAAACTTAGAGTACAGAGCATCATGGCAGGACATTCCAAATGGGCGAACATCAAACATCGCAAAGCGCGGGAAGATGCAAAACGTTCAAAAGCTTTTACCAAACATATCCGTGAAATTACAGTGGCCGCACGGGAAGGAGGGGGAGATCCTGATGCAAATCCCCGTTTGTCACTTGCCATACAGAATGCAAAAGGGGTAAATCTGCCCAAAGACAATATTGAGCGCGCCATTAAAAAAGGGACCGGCGAGCTGGATGATGGCTCGGGAAATTACGAAGAGGTTACTTACGAAGGGTACGGCCCCGGCGGAATCGCCTATTTTATCGAAGCAACGAGCAACAATCTAAACAGAACGGTAGGTGAAATCCGCTATCTGTTCAACAAGCACGGTGGCAATTTGGGGACGGATGGATCCGTTGCTTATCTGTTCGAACAAAAAGGTGCAATAAAAATAAACAGTGAAGGTCTCGATGCCGAAGAAGTTATGCTGCAGGCCATTGATGCGGGCGCCGATGATGTGGAGATAGAAGAGGAGTTTATTGAAGTATTCACGGCACGCGAAAACCTGATTTCCGTTAGAAAAAAACTCGAAGAGCAGGGGATTTCAGTTGAGTCGGCAGAGCTGCAGCGCATTCCAATGACGGAAGTTTCGGCCGATCCGGAAACCGCTCAGAAAAACCTCAAACTGATGGATCTTTTTGATGAGAATGATGATGTATCGAACGTCTTTACAAATCTCAGTCTCAATGAAGAAACCCTTGCGTTCTTAGAGGATAATTCATAAAACGATTCATAATCATTTTAATGAACAGACGTTAGAATTCTGTTTAAACCAACTACGTACACCATGAGAATAGTAAGTTTTATCATTCTGTTTGTTTTCCTCACAGCCTCTGCGGTTAGTGATGCCCGAAAAGCAAACGCAGCCTTTGAACGTGGTGATTATGCAGAAGCCGTTCAGCTTTACAGGCAGGCCATCCAGCAGGACCCTGAGAATGCAAGACTGCATTTTAATCTTGGAAATGCGTTGAGTCAGCTTGGCCAGAAAGATGAGGCCGCTGAGGCATACAGCCGCTTTAATGAACTTGCGGATTCGCCTGTTGATCAGTCCATGGCAGACTACAATATGGGCAGAATGCTAACCGATGATGAAAATTATGAAGAGGCATTGAACTACTTCAGGGAAGCATTAATCAAAAACCCCAATGATGATGATG
Organism: Balneolaceae bacterium; assembly: GCA_020832415.1. Lineage (GTDB taxonomy): Bacteria > Bacteroidota > Rhodothermia > Balneolales > Balneolaceae > Rhodohalobacter. The sequence goes on from JAFIES010000048.1 coordinate 19,066, forward strand.
CAAGGCACAATTTCGAGCTTGCTGTAAAAAGGCAGCAGCAAAATGAGCAGGAGCAGCCCGAAGATGATAGCGGCGGCGATGGTGGTGATGATGAAGATCAGCAGCAAGATCAGAATGATGATCAAGATCAGGAGCCGCAGATGGATCAGCAGCCCGATTCACCGCAAGATCAGGATGGAGATGGCGAACAAGAGCAGCGCCCGCTTGATATGAGCCCTGAAGAAGCAGAAAATATTCTCGATGCTCTTGAACAGCTTGAACGCGAACTGCTCGAAAACCGGAAGAAAGAATCCTCAAGCCCCCCATCGCGAAATGAGAGAGATTGGTAAATCCGGTTTGAAAAATTTAAAACGGGTATGCAGCTTATTGGTTTTGTTTATGTGGGCAGGCAATCTGCATGCGCAGGATTTTCAGCTGCAGGCAACCGTATCCGAAAGCCGTATTTTTATCGGCGAACAGTTTACACTTGATGTAGAAGTGACCGGTTCGTCCATGAGAGATGTTGGTTTACCGGTAATTTCGAGTATCGATGGCGTTCGTATCTTATCATCCACACCATCGCGAAGCACCAGTATTTCTATCGTAAACGGGCGTACCACAACATCAACCACATACACCTTTAATCTGATTGCGCGCGAAGCCGGCAATTTCACTATTCCACCGGTTCATATCAGTATTGATGGAGAAGAACGATCAACCAATCCGATAAACATTGAAATTATTGAGCGCGGGCAGTTATCAGATGATGGTCGTCGCCAGCGCCCCGATATCTACCTTGAAGTTTCTGTGGATGAGCAAAATCCTGTACCCGGCCAGCAGATTGTAGCTAGCTTAAACCTCTATTTCAGGCAGGGAATAGAGGTAACATCCTTCCAGCCCACTGCGGGATGGCGTACCGATGGTTTCTGGAAAGAAGAGCTTCAGAATGTACGGCAGCCACAGGCCGAAACCGTAATAATTGATGGTGTACGTTACCGAACGGCCACACTGATGAGCTATGCACTCTTTCCATCAAGAAGTGGTCAGCTCACACTTTCGGAATTTCCGCTAAATGTGGGTGTGCGTTCGCAGCCTTCAAGAAACGATCCTTTTGGTAGTTTTTTCGGTTCGGGGAGCAATCAGCGCAGGGTTTCCCTGGAATCGGAACCGGTAACGCTGAATGTAACACCACTCCCGGTTGCAGAGAATGCCGTTACGATGAATGCAGTTGGTGACCTGCGAGTGGAACGCAGGCTTTCGGACACAGAGGTGACCGCGGGCGAATCGATTGAATTGATTACAGTAGTTGAGGGAACAGGTAATATTCCACTTATACGAAGACCGGAATATAATTTGCCTGACGGGCTTGAGCTTTATACGCCTCAAGAGAGTAGTAATGTTGAGAGAAGAGGGCTCACCATTCGCGGAGATAAAACGTTTACTGAGCTGATGGCAGCCCGGGCCCCGGGAACCTACCGAATTCCGGCTGAGCGTGTAGCTGTATTCAATCCGCAAACCCGCAGATACAATTATATAACTCTTCCGGAGCTGCGCTTTGAAGCCCTGCCTTCGCAAAATAATCAATTAACTCAGGTATCACTTCAAACTGCACGTTTACAACCGGTAACCGGTCTGGCTGTTTGGAGTAATGATACAACCGGTTCTGTTTTTGGCAGTTTTTGGTTCTGGTTACTTTTACTAATTCCCGCAGCTGTTCTTGTTGCGGCATACATCAAGCGAAAAGAGGTGAGACGGCTTGAAACCGACATTGAATTTTCGAGGAAATATTATGCTGAAGAGCGAGCCCTGGAAAGATGCCGGATTGCGAGGGAGCTTGTTGACAAAAACAATGCAAAAGAGATTTATGGCACATTACATGAAAGTGTATTTAATTTTATAGCTGACAGGTTTGCACTGCCTGCAGCCGGCCTGTCTGATAAAGAGCTGCTTGACAGGGCAGCTGCGAAGGGTTTGCCTGATGCGTTGAGGGAGAAATCACGTATGATGCTGGATAAGTGCGCCACCATTCGCTATGCACCAACCGGTTCACCCGCCGATTTCAGGCAGGATATTATTAAAACCGAAGCATTAATTGCAGAACTGAAGGAGAGCATTTGAGGATTAAAGCTGTAATTCTGTTTAGCTGCTTTTGGCTGTTGATGAGTGCAGGTGTGTTTGCGCAGCAATCCCGCTTTGATGAAGCCAACACACTTCTTGAACAAAGCCAATACCGTGATGCCATTGAGCTGTACAAATCTATTGCTGAGGACGGATATCATTCCGGAGCGCTTTGGCTCAATATGGGAGTGGCCTATTCACAACTCGATTCACTTGGTGTTGCCAAATTTTACCTGCTGAAGGCCGAGAAATACAAGGAGACCAAAGCGCTTGCCGGTGAAGGGCTTGAGTTTGTGAACGACCGTTTTTCGAGAAGATCTGCAGTTTTGCCCCCATTACCGTGGGACCGTTTTTTTCAAAACCTGGCTGACAGATATAGTTTATGGATGATTAACCTTACGGCAATTCTGATACTCTATTTCGGAGTGGCACTCATCATTGGCTCATGGTTTCGTAAAGATTTTCGAAGGCTGCTTGCCAAATCGGGTTATGCAGTAATTGGGCTATCTGCAATTTTATTTCTTTTTGCCGTAATCATAAACTATCAGCAGAACAGGTATGGTACCGGAGTGATGATTGATAGGCAAATTTCTGTGTTTCAGCAGCCAAATGAGCAATCATCCGTAGTGAGTATTGCATACGAAGGCTATACCATGCGGGTTGATTATACTGAAAGTGAAGGGGTTGAAGATTGGAAATATGTGCGCCTTGAAAACGGTATGTATGGCTGGATCAGAGAGAACAGCCTGATGATTTTTTAGCAGAGAATATTAATCTACTACTTCAAAACGGATATTTCTCTGCTTGCTTTGCTTTGATTCTGTATCAGAAAATTGCGCAACCAGTTCATAAAGGCCCGGTGAAAGATTTGCTGTTTCTATCTCCAGGTCTTCAATCACATGCCGTTCCTCATTTGTAAAGTTGAGAGTGAGGATAAACTCGGTTTGATCTGTTAAGACATTTCCATCATCATCAACGGGAAGAATTCGGTAGGTTAACTCAAACTGTGTGAATTGATTTTCCATCCGCCGCAAATTGTACACTTCAAAATGGAGCAACAGAATTTCGCCGAAAGGAACAATCTGGTTGTTGGCAACTGCAAATGAAAAAGGTTCGGAAACATAATTTTCATCATGATAGCCCAGCACCAGATCGGCAACTTCGAGTGAATCGGGGTGGCTGATGAGCGGTTCCGGTAGACGGTATTGAAGTCTGTTCCAGCCCCGAAGTTCTGCAGGAAATGGGGTATTGTTGATGGTAGCTGCATCGGGGTCATAATTCATCAGCAGAACTGAGATGGATTGATTGGCCCTGTTGGTATGGGGTATTTTAAATACAGACTCTGAGAGCTGGTAACTATTTGCACTGCTGATGTTAATTTGAGGAAAATCTTCGAGCATTTCAGCAACTCGCCAGTATTCATCATACGTCTGGATGTTATGGACGAGTTCATAGAGTGGGTTTTCTTCCAGTATATTCACACCATTCTGAAAGCCATTATTCTCAAAACTACGCCCTCTTGTGCGGTGATAATCTATCATTAACGCTTCCCGTGGTGAGCTCTCTACATAGGTTAAAAGATATGGCTGCAGATCATCATCAAGAAAACGATACTGGTGAACTTCGAGCGGTATCCGGGTGATACTCTGCTCATACGTAGACGTTTCGCGGTCGATCCGAATTCCGCGCTGGCTTACAAGCTGCTGGCTCTCCGTTCTGAAAGCGAGATCCATCCCCCTGAAAGCTTCAATGCCCTGATCGAGCACACGTGTTCTGAGTTCATTGAGCCTGTTTTCAAAAAAGGGATCAACCATGGTTAACTGTTCATAATAGATCAGCTGCAGCATTAAAGCGGGTGTTATTCCGGCCCGTGTAAATTCAATGGAATCACTTTGGCGTACTCTGTCTGGGTGGTAAGCGCGTTCTGGAATGAAATCTTCAAGGCTGGTCTGCATCAAAAACTGATCCGTTCTTACATCTGTACCGAACAAGAAAATAAGCGGTTCCGATTGTGATTCTGATAATTGTGTATAAAACCAGATTTCATATTCCGGATAGCGATGGAATTCGTAGATGGCGTTTTGAAGCCGGTTGATGATATCCTCATCTTCACGGGGAAAAATATCCCGATATTCCAGATCATCACTCCGTTGGGTATAGTTGTGAGCCTGATTTTCGAGCCACGACCGGATGTTAAAACTTTGCAGCGTAAGTATACCGGATCGTTTTCTTTCCGGTTCACCATAGCGAATATGTATAAGGGCACGGTCGTCAGTGCCGTACACAGTATTGTTGTTTCGGGTAAAGTGTTTCCGGGAATAGGCAATTCTTTTCCAATGTTCAATCAGCCGTTCGTTGGTTACTTTTGCCGGAGTTGGATCTTTTTGCACCCAATACCCGCGCATATCCCGGATCAGTTCCCTGTCGCGGCCGGTCCACCACTCCATCCATTGCCTGTGTATCCCCTCACCAATAATAGGGCTCATTCGGTCAATCTCCTGCCGAAGTGCAGCCCGGCTGTCCATGCCTTCGCCATTGCTTATGGCACGAAGATACATTTCGGTAGCTGCTTCATAGTAGCTGCGAAGCTCATTTTCAGTTACAACACGGATAAATTCAAAACCAATTCTGCCATCAACACCCCCGTTTCTGTCGTATGCGGTGTACCAGATGTCGAGCGCATTGGTTGTGTTGCCGCGATATAATTCATCGAGGCCTCTTTCATAAGCCCGCTGTGGCTGTGCAAAAAGGGCTGTACCTGCAAAGCTAAAGCAGGTAAGGGCAAGAAGGAGTAGTATGCGATTTGAAGATAAAACCATCAGGCTGAGAAAATTAATGTATTCTGATGAAAATAAAACGAATTAATATCAGTGAAACGTGTTTGCTTTGGTGAATCAAAAAAAGTGTTTAAGGTTCCAAAAGGAAGTTCATTTTTTGTACCTTTAACCATCGAATGAAAAATAACGGATTGTTGCTGAATTAGAAGCAAAAAATGGCAAATAATTACCGGGCACTTACCCGCACATACCGGCCCCAAACCTTTGAAGATGTTGTATCGCAGGAACACGTGAGCAGCACTTTGAAGAATGCCATCAAGCAAAACCGACTTTCGCACGCCTACATGTTTTGCGGCCCGCGTGGCGTTGGAAAAACAACCATGGCAAGAGTGCTTGCGCGCGCCATCAACAATATTGATGACACGGTTGACGGTGAATCGCTCAGCCAGACTCTCAATGTTGTAGAGATTGATGCAGCATCGAACAATAAAGTTGAGGATGTTCATCATCTGCGCGAAATTGTGCGCGTTCCTCCACAAAGCGGCCGCTACAAAATTTTTATTATTGATGAGGTTCATATGCTCAGTAAGCAGGCATTTAATGCCTTGCTGAAAACACTTGAAGAACCGCCGCCACATGCGATCTTTATTTTTGCCACAACGGAACCGCATAAGGTTCTGCCAACTATTTTGTCGCGGGTTCAGCGATTCGATTTTAAGCGTATCAGTGTTGATGAGATTACATCACGCTTGCGGGAAATTTGCGGGAAAGAGGGAATTACCATCGATGAAGAGTCGCTGCATACAATTGCACGAAAAGCAGATGGTGCCTTAAGGGATGCCCTCGGGTTGATGGATCAGGCCATTGCTTTCTGTGGAATGAACATTCAATACAGCGAACTAACCCAGGCACTGAACGTGGTGGGTAATGAAGAGCTCTTCGAATTTACCAAGGCTGTAGCCAATCGCGACTCAAAATCAGGCCTTTTGTTGATTGACAGGCTCCTGAAAGAGGGAATTGATATTCAGGAGTTCCTGGTTTCTCTCACACTGCATATTCGTAATCTCTATGTTGCTCTGCAGGCAGATAATATGCATCTGGTTGAGGCTACCGATGAGACAAGGCAGCGATATAAAGATATTGCCGGCCACTTTTCGGAGGATGACCTGATGAGAATGCTTCACCTGGTGAGCGAGGCCCAGCTAAATATGCGTGAAGTGCAGCAGCCACGGGTCTATTTTGAAATCCTGATGCTGAAGCTGGTTCACATGAGCCGGGTAAAGCAGCTTGGCGAGTTGCTCTCTGTGATGGATGATCTAAAAAAAAAAGGAATTGATCCGGAAGGAGTCTCCGTAACCTTTAAGGAGCGCGGGCTCATAAAAGAGAGCTTTAGGGCCACAGAACCCGGTCGAGTTTCAGGAAATGAACCTGAAGAAAAACCTGTCCCCGAGGTAAAGCAAATATCGAACAGCGCAGCGAAAGACGTTCAGGCTGAAGAAACCCCTGTAAAACCTGTATCCGAAGAACCCAAGAACAGATCGCTCCCCAATCGTGTAGAAGAGAATACGGATGAAGATGATCTGAGTGAGCTCTTGATGGGAAAACCATTTCTCAGATCGATACATCAGCCCCACAGGTCCAATGGGAAAGCTCCTGCAGAAACACCTGTTCAGAAAACACCCGAAGTTGAAATAAGCAGTGTAAAACTGAACGGCATTGAGGATATCGAGGAGAAGTGGGATCAGTTTCTTGATCTTGCCAATCAGCATCTTTCTCAAACGCTTTTTATCATCATTAAAGATGTTCGGCTGAAAGATCTGAAGGGCACGGAACTGATTATTTCAGTGAACACACCGTTTGCTGTTACAGCTGTTGAAGAGCATAAAATGCAGCTCTCATCATTGATGAAACAGACCATAGGAGTACATATTCGGTTTAAATGTGTTTGCGAAAGGCAGAAAGTGAATACAGAAGAATCTCTTAGCCCTTACGATCGGTTTAAGCAGCTGCAAAAAAAGGATACACACCTGAAAACCATTGTAGAGCTATTCGGCGCTGAGCTGGAATACACATAAGCTATTTGAAGAAACCGGAATCTGCAATAAGATGAATTTTTGTCTGTTTGATTCCGTTCTAACATTAAATCACAAAATTATACAGAGATATGAATCAATTTAATATGGCAGACATGTTTGGTAAAATTTCAGACATGCAGGCTAAAATGAAGGAAGTACAAGATCGCCTTTCAGAAGTAGTGGTAGAAGCTGAAGCGGGTGGCGGAATGGTAAAAGTTAAGGCCAACGGAAAGCGTGAGATTTTAAGCGTTGAACTGGATAAAGATGTTGTTGACCCTGAGGACAAGGAGATGATTGAAGATCTCGTAGTTGCAGGAGTAAACAGGGCACTTGTGAAAGCCGAGGAAGCCGCTAAAGAGAAAATGCAGGAAGTATACAAAGATATACTGCCCGGTGGCGGATTACCCGGAATGGATATGAGTAAATTCGGCCTCTGAACTGCACAGATTTTGATGTTTCAGGTCACCTCTTACAGGCTTGTAAATCATCCAAAACATTAATGATTGTTTCATGCAAATAACCTCAGAAGCTCTTGAACGGGCTATCGAAGAGCTTGCCAAATTGCCCGGTACGGGCCGAAAATCAGCACAGCGAATTGCAATTCATCTGCTCAAACAAACCGAAGAGAATGTTTTTAAACTGGCCGAAGCACTAATTCAGCTCAAGAAATCGGTGCAGAGATGTACAGTTTGCGGAACCATAACAGATTCCAATCCCTGTTCCATTTGCAGCAACCCCAAGAGAAATAATGGCGTAATCTGTGTTGTGGAAGAGTTTCAGGATGTGTTTATCATTGAAAAAACCAATGAATTTCGCGGACGATACCACGTTCTGGGAGGCACAATTTCTCCCCTTGAAAATATTGGGCCCGATAACATTCGGATCAAAGAGTTGCTCCAGCGAGCCGGCAGCACCGAAGAGAAAGTGACGGAGGTAATTCTGGCCCTCAATCCCGATGCAGAAGGCGAAGCCACATCGTATTACATTAACAAACTTCTCCAAAATTATGAAGTTAATGTAACCCGCATTGCCTACGGCATACCGATGGGAACCGAACTGGAATACATCGACGAGGCTACCCTGAGCAGGGCATTTTTAAGCCGAACAACATTTTAACATCTTCAAATCACAACCTATCTCAATTAAAAAGTGAACAACTATTTTTCTGCAAACCTGTCTAAAACTGTAGCTCTATTCATTTCGTCTCTGTTTTTCTGGGCGATTGCTCTGACCGATACTTCTGATGGCCAGACAAAAACCTGGCAACAGAAAGTGGAGTACGAAATGGAGATTGATATGGATGTTGAAACCAATCAGTTTAATGGCTATCAAAAGCTTACATATCATAATAACTCGCCCGATACACTGAACAGGGTTTTCTATCATCTCTTTTTCAATGCGTTTCAACCCAACAGCATGATGGATAAACGCTCGAGAACCATTGCCGATCCCGACAGAAGAGTTCGCGACAGAATTTACCATTATGATGAAACCGAGATTGGTTACCAGAAAGTGAGTCGTATGACTCAAAACGGTCACGATATCGAGTACACCATCAAAGGAACCATTATGGAAGTACATCTGCATGAACCCATTCTGCCGGGTGAAACCGTGGTTTTTGAGATGGAGTTCGATGCACAGGTTCCGTTACAAACCCGCCGGTCGGGCAGGGACAATGCAGAAGGTATTCGTTTATCGATGGCGCAGTGGTATCCCAAAATTGCAGCGTATGATAAACGTGGCTGGTACCCTGAACCCTACATTGGCCGCGAATTTTACGCACCGTTCGGTACATTTGACGTAACCATACATATCGACAGAAACTATGTGGTGGCGGCAGGTTCCATTCTGCAAAACCCGGAAGAAGTTGGGTTTGGCTATACTGATGAAGCTGATGTGACTAAGCCTGAAGGTGAAAAACTGACCTGGCATTTTCGCTCGGAGAATGTACACGATTTTATGTGGGCTGCCGATCCTGATTACACACATACAACCGCTAAGGTGCCCGGTGGACCGTTACTCAGGTTTTTCTATCAAACCGACCCAGTAGCAGAAAATGCCCCGGAAGATCAGCAGGAGAGACTGCTTGCCAACTGGGAAGCTCTACCCGAATATACGATTAAGGCTTTTGAGTATATGAATGAGCGATACGGAATCTATCCGTATGAGGAGTACATTGTTATTCAGGGCGGTGATGGAGGTATGGAGTACACTATGGGAACGCTCATCACGGGAAACCGAACGCTTCAAAGTCTGGTGGGAGTAACCGTACACGAGCTGGTTCATGCCTGGTACGAAGGGGTAATTGCTAATAACGAAATTTACGATCAGTGGATAGACGAAGGATTTACTGTTTATGCCACAGCATTTATTATGAACGAGCTGTTTAATGATGGCGAGGGAGACCCGATGCAGAGTCGGTATGATGGGTATTTCAGAGTAGTGGAGGCCGGCCTTGAGGAACCAATGCATCTGCATGCAGACCATTATGTTACCAATACGGCGTATGGAGTTGCTTCTTACGGCAAAGGGGCAATTTTTCTGCATCAGCTTGGATATGTTATCGGGGAGGATGTACTTCAGCGAACATTGAAACGATTTTTTGATGAGTGGAAATTTCGGCATCCTGACGGATATGACTTTATACGGATTGCTGAAAGGGAGAGTGGAATCCAGCTGCGATGGTATTACGAATATTGGATCAACACCACAAAAACCATCGATTATGCTGTAGCAGAAGTTGTTTCTGCCGATGAATCAACAAATGTTACGCTTGAACGAATAGGCCTGATGCCTATGCCCCTGGATGTGGAGGTTGAGTTTGCCAATGGTGAGATAGTTCACCACTACATACCCATGAGAATAATGTGGGGAGAGAAAGAGAATGAACTGTCTGATATCACACGTTACACTGAAGAAGACTGGCCATGGGTATTCCCTGAATATCAATTTTCAATAAAAGCCCCAAAAGATGAGATTGTACGGATTGAAATTGATCCATCTTTGAGAATGGCAGATATTGACCGAAGTAATAACATCTGGGTACCGGCAACACCAGATGCAGAGAGCGATTACGAAACTGAATAACTGACACTAAATATCTTACTGGAATGCCTTCAGAAGCTTCACACGATTTTGGGAAAAAAGCCACAGAGGCTCATAAAAAGTATGGCGGAAAAGTTGCCATACAATCAAAAATGCCTCTCGAAACGGTTGAAGATCTCAGTATAGCCTATACGCCGGGAGTTGCACAACCCTGTATAGAAATTTCTGAGAACCGAAACCTTGTTTACGATTACACATCAAAGAAAAACACCGTTGCTGTGGTCAGTGATGGTTCAGCAGTTCTCGGGCTCGGCAACATCGGGGCGGAAGCCTCCCTGCCGGTGATGGAAGGAAAAGCTGTTCTCTTTAAAAAGTTTGCTGATGTGGATGCAATACCCATTATTCTGGATACACAGGACACCGAAGAGATTATTACGGCTGTAAAGATGATCGCACCTACTTTTGGAGGTATAAATCTTGAGGATATTTCTGCTCCCCGCTGTTTTGAAATAGAACGCAGGCTGAAAGAGATTCTCGATATTCCCGTAATGCACGATGATCAGCACGGTACAGCGGTGGTTACTCTTGCCGGTTTGATGAATGCAATGAAAGTTACAGGTAAAAATTTTGAGAATATCCGGGTAGTTGTTAACGGTGCAGGTGCGGCAGGTAAAGCGATCATCATGCTGCTTCGCGAGGTTGGTGTTCGCGATATTGTGATGTGCGACAGCCGCGGAATCATTTTCAGAGACCGGGGTGATCTCACACAGGTGAAAGAGGAGCTGGCAGCCATCACAAATGAGAAACAGATAGAGGGCAAACTCGCAGATGCCGTTAAAGGCGCGGATGTTTTTATCGGTGTATCCGTACCGGGTGTTTTGACTTCTGCAATGGTGAAGACGATGAATGTTGACTCCATTATATTTGCGATGTCGAACCCCACACCGGAAATCATGCCGGCAGAAGCTGTTCAGGCCGGAGCGAAAATTATAGCCACCGGGCGGTCGGACTTTGCCAACCAGATCAACAATGTTCTTGCCTTTCCCGGGATATTTCGTGGCCTGCTTGATGCCCGCGCGGCAACACTAACCAATGAGATCTACATTGCCGCTGCACAAGCCATTGCCGGTTGTGTGGAAAATCCATCCGAGGATAAGATCATACCAAGTGCGTTTGATACATCTGTTGCCCCTGCAGTGGCGCAGGCTGTAAGAGAGTGCTGCCGGAAGATGTAATAATCTACTTTTTAAACATTGTTGACAGTACGAAGAAGATATTCTCTTTTCGCTCCATCAGCCGGCGCTTAAAATATGGAAACCACATGGTGCCATAAGGCACATAAACCCGCGCTTGATATCCATCTTTCACCAGCTGCTCCATTGTCTCTTCGCGCAGACCGTAAAGCATCTGGAATTCGAACCTCTCTTTACCGATTTTCTTCTCTTCGGTGTAGGTTTTTATCCAGTCGATTAGTTCATCATCGTGCGTGGCAATTCGGGGGAAAGCTGTTTTCTCGAGCAGAACCTTTGCATACGACTTGAATGCTTCCCTGATTTCGGGCATTGATTGAATGGCAATATTTCCGGGCTCTTTATACGCCCCTTTACAAAGGCGAACGTCTGCGCCAAGTTCAGCAAGATCTTCAATGTCTTTTGCGGTGCGATGCAGATATGCCTGGATTACAATACCAACATGTTTGCCATACTTCTCAAAAGCATCTTTAAAGATATCGATGGTGCTTTGGGTGTAATCCGAAGCCTCCATATCTATTCTTACAAAAGAGTCGAGCTCACGTGCTTTGTCGAGAAGTTTGTAGAGATTTTTTTTGCAGTACTCTTCATCTATATCAAGCCCCATCATGGTAAGTTTGATGGAGATGGTGCTGGTTAGCGCAGCCGCTTTAATATTTTCGAGCAGCTGGATGTAGATCTCTACAGTTTCATCAGCTGTGGTTTTCTCTTTTACGTTCTCCCCAAGAAGATCGAGTGTTACACGGATATTTTTGGCATTGATGGCTTTAATTTTTGGCACGGTCTCTTCAAAAGTCTCCGCAGCCACAAAGCGTCTGGCCAGTGCAAATGGTAGTTTCATAATCGGCAATTATTCGGTATTTGACAGGGCTCAATAATAGGGAACTCTGCCGATACAAACACATACGGGAAAACAAGAATTCAAAAAATTTTTTCCGTTTTGCAACTCACATAGTACAATTGCGTAGCAGAAAAATGAGAATGAATCAGTGGTTGCATTCTCTTCAATACATTTGCTCTTTAAAAAAATATGGTGGGAAGAATGATTCAAAAAGTTACACAGGCATTCACAGCGTTTATTGCACTTTTACTATCCATTTTAAGCATCGCTGAAGCCCAGTCTCAAAATGATGCCTATAGTATCGACCGGTTTGAAACATCGGCAAGTCCCGAGGTTTCCATCAGAACGTCGGGCGGATTTATCAATGTAATTGGCCATGACGAAAATTATGTAGAAGTTCAGATGTTTGTGAGAAGAGGCAGCCAATATCTTTCGCAGAGTGATACCGATCTGTCGGATTTTGAAATAAATATCTACGAAAGTGATGATTTTGTAACTGCACAAGCCAGGACGAACAGATCGGGGTTTTTAAGGGGCACAAACCGAATTTCAATATCATTCAAAGTATACGCGCCATATGCATCAATTATTGAGGGCCAAACCAGTGGCGGAAGTGTTACCGCAGAGCATATTTATAACAGCGTAAATTTAAGAACAAGCGGAGGGAGTATTACTGCAAAAAATCTTGAAGGTGATGTAAAACTTCAAACATCAGGTGGCTCATTAACACTAAATGAGATTTCCGGAAATATTCAGGCGCAAACAAGCGGTGGCAGCATACGAACCAGCTCAATTGAAGGTATTGCAGATTTGCGAACATCGGGTGGTAGTATCCGGCTGGATGATATATCAGCAAAGTTGAGCGCAAGAACCAGTGGCGGCAGTATCAGGGGCAACTTTAGTACCTTCTACGATGATATTGATCTGCAGACAAGCGGTGGCAGTATTACAATCGAAATTCCGGTAACAGAACATCTGGATATGTACCTGAGGGGGAACAGGGTAAACGCACAATTAAATAATTTTTCAGGTGAGGCAGAAAGAAATGTCATCAGAGGGCGAATTGGTGATGGTGGGCCGATGGTTTCTGCAAGAACTTCAGGTGGTTCGGTTACCCTTCGATATCAATAGTTTAGCTTAGTTTTTTTATGCGATAAGTGCACATCCAAAGGGTGTTGCACTTTTTTTTATTTTGGATAGACTTGTCTTTTTACTTTCTTATAGAGAATGCGTTAAATTCGCGAGGTTAACAAAAATAAAAACTAAGAGGTAGCAGGATGGGGAATAACGAATCCAATGGAGAAGTTGAAGAGTTTCGGCCAAAAGGTGCAATTGCATTCTTTATAGTGTTGATTCTGTTTTTTGCAGTAGTATGGTTTGCACTTTACTTTGAACTATTAAGCAGGGGGTAATGCAATGGATAATTCAGAAAAACTTGCTTTAGGATTGAGTGGATTGCTGCTGGTACTTTTTTTCGGGGCAATTATGTATGCAGCCGTAGCTAAAGATATCGACGTGCCAACGTGTATAACAGATATGGATCCATTTGTTACAGACACACTGTTTCAAACAGGCCCTGATTCATACGAACTGCAAATGGTTGCAAGGATGTGGGCATTTCAGCCAAGTACGGTTCGGCTGCCGGTGGGATCAACTGTGGATCTCTATGTAACATCACAGGATATTATTCACGGCTTTAAAGTTGAAAAACACAATGTAAATTTGATGGCTATACCCGGTGCCATTAATTATATGCGTGTAACTTTTAATGAGCCGGGTGAATATATGTACGCATGCCATGAATTTTGCGGTGCTGCACACCATACCATGGCCGGACGCTTTATCATCGAAGAGCGTTTAGATGAACCTGAAGTGGATGGAGGTGCTCTGTAATGGGAGATTATTCGTTCAGGTTTACAAAATCAGAAAAGAGGCTGGTTGCAGTACTTATTATTATCCCGATGGTACTGCTGTTTATCGGGGTGTATGGCGGGCTTATGCAAACCCTGTTTCGTGCCGGTATTATCCAGAGTGACCCTTTTGTAGGCGGAGATTACTACAAAGGGCTGACCTTTCACGGCGTGCTGAATGCCATAGTATTTACCACTTTCTTTGCAGTGGCATTTGGTAATGCATTGATTCCATACTCTCTCAAAAAGAACCTCAATGTAAAAGTTGCGTGGACAAGCGGTATCCTGATGCTGGTAGGATCAGTGATGGCTGCCATTGTTATTCTGATTGGTGAAGCAACGGTTCTTTACACATTTTATCCGCCGCTCAAAGCACATCCGCTCTTCTATATCGGTTTAACTCTGCTTGTTGTGGGCTCGTGGGTGGCTTCCGGCAATTGGGTGCCAATGTATTTACAATGGCGAAAGGAGAACGAGGGTAAGAAAACCCCGCTTGCTGTGGTAGGTATGTTTACCACATTTATAGTGTGGTTTATCGCAACACTGGCTGTTGCTGTTGAAATTCTTTTTATGCTGCTTCCGTGGTCATTAGGCTGGGTTGATGAAATCAACGTGATGCTTGCCCGAACACTATTCTGGTTCTTTGGGCATCCGCTTGTCTATTTCTGGCTGCTCCCGGCTTACGTGATGTACTACGTATTTATGCCAAAACTTGCAGGCGGAAAGCTCTTTTCTGATATGGCCGGCCGTCTCGTATTTATGATGTTTATTGTATTCTCCGTTCCGGTTGGTACGCATCATCAGTACATGGATCCTGCTATCAGTTCGCAATGGAAGTTGCTGCATGGTATTTTTACGTTTGCGGTAGCCCTGCCAAGTTTAATTACGGCATTTACCATAGCAGCTTCTCTAGAGTATGCAGGTAAACTGAGAGGGGCTAAAGGTTTGTTCGGCTGGATGTGGAAACTGCCATACTTTAAGAAAGAAAACTGGTTTTTTGCCTACCTGATTACCGGTCTTATCATCTTCATATTTGGCGGTATAGGTGGAATTATCAATGCTTCCTATCAGATGAATACCGTAATCCACAATACAGCCTGGGTTCCGGGTCACTTTCACCTAACGGTTGCAGGGCCTGTTATGCTCGCATTCCTTGGAGGCAGTTTGTATCTGGTGGGTCAGTTTTTGAACAAGACAATCCGTTTAAAAACCTGGGCAATGATAGCACCTTATATCTACACGATTGGGTTGCTGATTATGTCGTACGGGCTGAAGATTGGCGGTTTGATGGGCATGCCGCGAAGAACCAATACCGGTGCTTCGTATGCAAACCCGGACAGTGTTCTCTACCAGGCTGATTGGATGCCATATATCGATCTTACTGTGATTGGTGGGTCCATTATGTTTGTGGGTATTGTTATCTACATCATATCATTCTTCACCACTGTTTTCTCCAAGAGCAATGGTCCGGAAGAAGATGCTGTGGTTACCTTCCCGATATCCGAGCCGTTGCATGATGAGCCGTCAACCTGGCTGAGAAACTTTAAGCCGTATATAATTATTGCCATCATCTTAATCGTGCTTTCATATACACCTGTTATATATGATGTGTTACAGGCTACCTATGGCGGCTCACTGCCGTACAGCCCGGATAGCCCGGTACCATTGAGGTAAATTTTCAGGCAGATGTGAAATGCAGTTAATCAGTTCAGGAAGTTATTACAGATTATCATTCAGTTTAATGATTGCAGCTTTGGCAACGCTAGTATTGTTGGCGGGCTGCAATCGTCTTTCTGTTAAGGATACGCTCGAAGGAGAAGAGTATACACTTGTTGATCAATTCAATGAGGATGTTCGTTTTCCTGAAGCCTATCGCGGTAACGTGATGCTGGTTGGATATGTATACACTCACTGCCCTGATATCTGCCCCATCATTACCTATAACATGCGTGATGTGCAGCGGGCCTTGCCGGATGAGGAAAATTTTATGCTCGTAAGCATATCATTCGATCCTGACAGGGATAGCCCGGAAATACTCTACAATTACGCAGAAAGTTACCGGGTAGATCAGCAAAACTGGAGATTTCTTACCGGAAATCGTAATCAGGTGGAAAACCTGCTTGGAAAGCTTGAAATAGCCACCGTAAAAACACCAACAAGGTTTGTTGATGAGCGCCCCATATACTTTATCGATCACACAGACAGGGTAACGTTAATCGATAAAAAAGGGCAGGTGAGGCGTACATACTCCGGAAGCGAATTTAAAGCAGAAGAAATTGTTGATGACATAAGAATTCTGTTAAGTGAGCTTTAGAAACCGTAACTTTACCTGAATGTTTAGTAAACAAGGAATGTTTAAATACTGAGAAGTAAAATCAAAACACATATCAAATAAAATGAAACACTTATTTATTAGTTCTATACTTTTTGCACTGATGTTTGCTTTGGTTGCTTGTGGCGGTGGAGAAACCGCAGAGCAGGCAGCAGAAGAAGTAATTGATGACGGTGTAAGAACCATCGAAATTATCGGCACCGACGACATGAAGTTTGTAGTTCGTGAAGCTGCAGATGGACTCATCACCGGCGGACAAGCAGGTCAGTATATCTTATTAGAGGGCATCGAAGCCGAACCGGGAGAAGAACTCAGAATTCGGTTAACTACTATCAGTAACTTGCCTGCTACAGCAATGTCTCACAACCTTGCCATTGTTGATCTCGGCACGGATGTTGATGCTTTTGCGAGAGCCTCAATTACAGCCCGCGACAATGAGTACATTGCTCCGGACTTTGAGGATCAGGTAATTGTTACCACAGCTATGCTTGGAGACGGCGAGACAGACACCATCACATTCACTGTACCGGATGTACCGGGTGAGTATGACTATGTTTGCACATTTCCCGGACACTTTGCAGGCGGAATGGTTGGTAAGCTGATTGTTCAATAAATTTGATTTAGTTTTAAATCACATTCTAGAAAAGAGAAAGGCCATACAGTAATGTATGGCCTTTTTTATGCCCGTTATTTGAATGAAACGTATACAGCTTCGTTAGAAGAAGCGGACCTTTTAATAGCTTCTTCGAATGTTTGCATCACAATATCTTCAGATGAATTTTTTTCCACTTCTATGGATTGAAGATTTGCACTCGGGCCTGCAGCACATACAACAGTAATTTCCATTGGTGAGTATAGGCTGAGAGTTACGAATTGAGCTACCATATTCAGAAAACTAAGCCGCGTTTCTACTCTCGCAACACCATTAGAACAGTGCCTTTCAGCATGGACAATACTTGGTGGTACCAAACCGCCAATAAACGATGCCGCCCATTTCTTTTCATAAACGTCCGAAGAGGTTTGCATGCCGGTTGAAATTTGTGCGTGATAGCATCCGGCAAAGATAAATGGAATAAAAATAAAGATGAGTAAAATGTGTTTTTTCATAATGTTGTGTTTAATTTGAGGTTTCATTTGATCTGACAATAGACAATATTATTTTGACAAAATCAATGAATACGGCCACTGAATTTATTCCCCTATGAAAGAATTAACTATTACTGAAGCTGACTTTTCAAATAAAGATCATACCGATGCAATTCTACAAATAACTGATGCTTACGCCCGCGATTCTATGGGGCTCGGTAAGCCGTTGCCTGAAGAATCCAGAAACAAACTGATTGAAGAGCTCAAGAACTTTCCCGGCACGATCTGTTTCCTCGCTTTTTCAAATGGCAAGGCTGCCGGTGTTGCAAACTGTTTCTACACGTTCTCAACATTTAAAGCCGCAAAAGTAATTAATGTACACGATCTCGCTGTAATGCCGGAATTCAGAAGCCTTGGCATTGGCCAGGCACTGCTTGGAGCTGTAGAGAAAAAAGCCCTGGAAACCAATTGTTGTAAAGTTACCCTGGAGGTGAGAGAAGATAACCGGGCCCGGGGATTGTACGAACGTGTTGGTTTTTCGTACGGTGAGCCAACAATGTATTTTATGACGAAAGAACTCTCATAAATTCACTTGAATTGAGATCTGTTCAGGTTGAGCAGTTTGCTCTGCGATCGGCACTTTCTTGTGAACAATGCTCCAGTTCTGCATGATGTAGAGTGTCAGCCAGCCCGAACTGATGATAAACAGAATAATTCCTATCCATCCAAACTCTACATAAGGTTCTGTTGTCTCCCATGGACTCAGGGGAAAAAGTTTGTCATCAATAAAAATAAAGATCACCACCAGGCCATTGTTGATTGCGTGAATAACTACAGGTATGAATAATGATGATGTTTTCAGGTAGATCAGGCTAAGGATCACTCCAAAAACAATTGCGCCGATTACATCGATATGCATAACACCAAATAGTATCGATGAAAGTATCACCCCGGTTTTAAACCCGAATTTCCTCCCGAATCTTTCGATCATTGCAGCTCGAAATACCAGTTCTTCCAGCAGTGGGGGTAAAACAGCAACGGCCACAAATATATAGAAATAGTCGATATACGGGGTTTCTGCGGTTGTTACCAGCATATCAATACTGTTCATAAAATCGAGATAACTCTGTGCAAATTCAGCACTCAGAGTGTTGAACAGCAAAATTGTAACCCAGATCACAGATATAGAGAACAGAATCAGGGGAATAACCAGCAGAATATCTATATGGTGTTTTCCTGTGGATTTAAGAATAGGTTTGAGACTCAGATCTTTTTTGGAGAAGGCATAATAGATGAGAGCAAGGGGTATAAGGTAGATGGTTGCACTAATGAGCAATTCCATTTTGAGGCCGGTTACCACCTCTTTCGTATTCAGAATAAATAAAAGAAGCCCAAAAGGAAGCAGGGAGAACAGAGCAATAAACAGAGCCCTGCTGATGGATATACTGCTAAACCTCTTCCTGATCTGAAAATTCAATTGAGAATTCTCTTCTCTGCGAGTCTGCATGGTTCAGAAATTATCTGTCTGAGGATTCTTCAATCAGGTCAAGATTTTGATCGATATCGCGAAGGAAGCTGATAATGGTTCCAACCGCATCTACGTAGAAGTCCGGATTGATATTCTCAAAAATATCGGATGGCTGGTGATAATGGGGATGATCTTCCACGCCAAAATAAATAAAGGGAATGCCCTGCTGGTGAAAAGGCCCGTGATCGGACGACATGGTCCAGTCATCGCGCCCATCAGCACCATCATAGCCAAAGAGTACATCAATTGGTGCACCGGCAGTTGATTCCTCTACCAAAGGCCTTAAAAACGGGTAGTGATTTGTTCCGACAGCATAGAGCTCATTTTCAAAATTGGTGCTTATCATATCCATGTTTACGTTCATAACAAACTGATCGAGCGGAACCGGCGGATTCTCTACAAAATAGCGCGCTCCCTGAAGCCCCTGCTCTTCTGCATCGAATGCGACAAAAATGATACTATTCTCCGGCTGATTGTGTGAGAAATAACGTGCAGCTGCCATCAATCCGCCGGTACCGGATGCATTATCATCAGCGCCATTATAGATTTCTCCGTCCCGAACTCCAAGGTGGTCATAGTGAGCAGTTACCACGATATAACGATCGGGATGTGAGCTGCCTTCGATGTAACCAATCAGGTTTACGGCAAGATCGAACTCAACACCGGATCGGGTATTGATAAAGCTGAAATGCTGTTCATAGGAATCCCCAAACATCAGCAGATCGAGTGAATGAAATCGCTCGGCAATGTATTCCCGTGCAACCAGGTTTCCCTCGGTTCCTGTGAGGCGGCCTTCGAGTTCATCAGATGCAAGAAATTCAATATCAGCCAGGAGTTGTGCTCTGTCTGTAATTTCAAACGTCTGATCTTGTGCACTATTAAAGTTGCACGAAGAGAGAATGAGCAAAAAAATGAGAAGGGAGAAAAACTTATGAATGGCAGTCATGATATAACTTGATATAGGTTTTGAAGTGGTTGAATATATTCTGCTGTGTTGCCTTAAGATCATTTAAATGATAGTGTAACAGTTATGATACGGAAACGTAGATATCAAAACAGAATTAGATGCTTAAAAGTGATTTGAGATTATTGTCAGTATTCATACTATACGTTTGAAACCAGCCAAAAAGCCTGTCCAAAATGACCACAAAAAATCAAAATTCCGGATATCGAAGTACAAAACAGAGTGACGATCTGCTCAATAAGTATATCAGTGAGAGAGTAGATCAGAAACAAGTTGAGAAGAAAGAACCAGAAGGTGACAACAAAATCGGCAGATTTATCCGTGTTGCTGTTATCGTATTGCTGGGCTTTTTTCTGTTGAGAGCGGCAAGCAATATTTCAATATTTCCGAATAGCCCGGTTTTCAATTCGGCATTAATTAGCAGCGGACCGAGCGAAGATCTTTTGAACCGAATGGGTTCATTGATGACAGAAATGGGGTATACAAATCTTTCGCATGATGAGTTGAGGGAACTTCGATCAGAAGGGGTAACTGCCACCTACATATCAAACATCCGTGCACTGGGATTTACAGATCTTACCCTTGATGAGGCTGTGAGCCTTTCGAATGCGGGTGCACGCCCAACATTTATTGCCATGATGATTGAGCTTGGCTATACCGATCTTGCCATTGCAGATTTTATCCAAATGAGAAGAGCAGGAGTTACCGCACATTACACAAGCAATGTACACGATCTTGGCTACACAGATGTAACCCCGGAGCAACTGATCAGAATGCGCCAGATCGGGCTGTCCACTTCGCTTATTGAACGATTGCAACAGGAACGGGGCCAGGATATTGGCCTCGATGAGATTATTCGCTATCGGATAAGCAACCAATAAAAAAGAGAAGCCGATATCAGAGCGAATGTCTGAACCGGCTTCCCTCGGGTCATCAAGCCAAAAAACTATGCATTTAGTGCTGCCTGTGCAGCAGAAAGCCTTGCTACCGGCACTCTGAATGGTGAGCAGGATACGTAATCGAGCCCCAATTTGTAGCAAAACGTTACACTACGGGGTTCGCCTCCGTGTTCACCACATATTCCAACTTTGAGAGTTGGTTTCTCCATGCGGCCATTTTTTGCCGCCATCTCTACGAGTTGACCTACTCCTTCAATATCGAGCACCTGGAATGGGTCTTCCTGGAGTATACCTTCTTTCAGATATTCACCCAAAAACTTACCGGCATCATCCCGGCTGTAACCAAATGTCATTTGAGTCAGGTCATTGGTTCCAAATGAGAAGAACTCAGCATCTTTCGCAATTTGGGAAGCCACGAGTGCAGCTCTTGGTATCTCAATCATCGTACCGACGCGATAACGAACTTTTTTGCCGGTTTCACCAAACACAACGGCTGC
This sequence comes from Balneolaceae bacterium, assembly GCA_020832415.1. Lineage (GTDB taxonomy): Bacteria > Bacteroidota > Rhodothermia > Balneolales > Balneolaceae > Rhodohalobacter. Next base: position 40,367 of record JAFIES010000048.1, read on the forward strand.
TGTTTTATCGATCACCATTTTTTGTGCGCGAAATTCCTGAGGTGTGCCAATCAGGGGAATCATGATTTCCGGTGTTACATCCATCTTTTCTTTCTTGAGTTCGATGGCTGCTTCCAGTATTGCCCTGGTCTGCATCTCAGTTATTTCGGGATAGGTAATTCCAAGGCGGCACCCTCTGTGCCCAAGCATGGGGTTAAACTCCTTCAGTGAGCGCACTTTGCGTTCGAATAATTTCCGGCTAATTCCAAGTTCATCAGCTACGGCATCGATTTCATCTTTATCGTGCGGTAAAAATTCATGAAGTGGGGGATCAAGAAGCCGAATTGTAACGGGTAGTCCCTTCATCGCTTTAAAAATATCGATGAAATCCTGCCTCTGGTAAGGAAGCAGTTGTTCAAGAGCGTCCTTCCGGGCTTCATAATGATCGGAGATAATCATTCGCCGGATGGCTTTAATTCTCTCTTCTCCAAAAAACATGTGTTCTGTACGGCATAAACCGATTCCTTCAGCACCAAATTCGCGTGCTCTTTGGGCGTCTTCGGGTGTGTCGGCATTGGTGCGTACATGCATGTCGCGGAATTCATCAACCCAGTCCATAAACAACTTGTAGTCAGCTTGCAATTTGGGTTTAATAACTTCCTTCTGCCCTGCAATTACCGTTCCGCGGGCTCCATCTATAGAGATCCAGTCGCCTTCGTTTATGGTAACTTTTCCATTGGTAAAGTTGCCATTTTCATAATCAATGATAATGTCATCGCATCCGGCAACACACGGTTTGCCCCATCCGCGGGCAACAACGGCTGCGTGGCTGGTCATTCCGCCCCGCGAGGTAAGAATACCCTGAGCGGCCGACATACCGCCTACATCTTCCGGGCTGGTTTCGATACGAACCAGTATAACCGATTCGCCATTTTGTGCGGCCTCTTCGGCTTTATCAGATTCAAAAACCACCTTTCCGACCGCGGCTCCGGGTGATGCCGGCAGCCCAACACCAAGCACTGAATCCGGATCAACGGTTTTTGCATCTATTTGAGGATGCAGCAGCTGGTCGAGGTGGGTGGGTTCCACATGGGTTTTTACAGCTGTCCGTTTTTCGATCAGCCCTTCTTTAACCATATCCGTTGCTATTTTAATAGCTGCGTGGCCGGTTCGTTTTCCGCTTCGGGTTTGGAGGATGTAGAGTGTGCCTTTTTGAATGGTAAACTCAATATCCTGCATGTTGCCATAATGCTTCTCGAGTTTTCGGCCCCATTCTTCGAGTTCATCGTAATCTTTAGGCATCAGCTTTTTAAGTTCACTGATATCATTCGGGGTTCTGATTCCGGCAACCACATCTTCACCCTGGGCATTAATCAGAAATTCACCATATAATTTATTTTCTCCTGTAGATGGGTTTCTGGTGAAACAGACCCCGGTTGCGCAGTCATCACCCATATTTCCATACACCATGGCCTGTACGTTTACTGCGGTTCCAAGCAGGCCGGTAATGTGATTTATCCTGCGATATTTAATTGCCCGGTCGCTCTCCCATGATTCAAAAACGGCATTAATGGCCCACTCAAGCTGCTCAAACGGATCGCCGGGAAACATATAGCCTGTAGCTTTTCTGTAAACAGCTTTATAGCGGTTCACAAGCTCTTTGAGGTCTTTTGTGGTCAGCTCAGTATCCTCTTTTACGTTTTTCGCTTTTTTAAGAGATTCTATAGCTTCTTCAAAAAGTTCGTGTGGAATGCCCATCACAACATTGCCAAACATATCGATAAACCGCCGGTAACTGTCGTATGCAAAACGTTCATTATTGGTGTGCTCAGCAAGAGCTTCTACGGTATTATCATTCAAGCCGAGGTTTAATACGGTATCCATCATACCGGGCATCGAAACAGCAGCACCGGAGCGTACCGAGAGCAGAAGGGGGTGCTTTGAGTCCCCGAATTGAGTCTCCATGATCTCTTCAATAAACTTTATACCCTCTTTCACCTGGTGTTTCAGTCCAAGCGGCCAGTTGTGTTCATGTGTTGAGTAATAGTGGCAGGCATTCGTGGAGATGGTAAAACCGGCAGGAACCGGCAGCCCTATGGTTGACATTTCGGCGAGATTGGCTCCTTTTCCGCCAAGTAGTTGTTTCATCGACCGATCGCCATCGGCAGTTCCGTTTCCAAATGTGTAGACATGTTTTCCCTTCATCTCTTCCTCGTTTTTTGTTTTTATAAGATTGCAGACGTTGCCTTTCAAATTCACAGTAAAATTCAACTCTTCTGATGGTGTGAATTTCGTGCCGTGGGTATATGTATAAGCTTATTAGTGAGATTTTAAAAGACCGTCATCAGTGAATTTGAGACAGAATCTATTTCTTCGAATATCATCATATCAGCATCAAAAAAAGTACTAACAAGAATCAACTCAATTAACTTTAAACCTACAATCAGGTAAATCCCCACTGATTTGTCGGGTTCGGCCTTAGCATCAGATTTTGAAGGAGTGATTTTAAAACTCTTCGTTTGAATCCAACCGCAGCCATGCCTATTTTCGGTCTGCCAATAAAACATAGCCCTGATCGTGTTTCTATGAAATTTAAAATGCCACACACACTTACGCTGCTCTTCTTTTTGATGGTGGCCGCACTTATAGCAACCTGGATTATTCCGCAGGGAGCTTTTCAAACCGAAGTGGTAGATGGCAGGGAAGTGGTGGTTCCGGGTACCTTCGAAGTGGCCGAAGATGGCGAATTCCTCAGCCCGATATCCCTGTTTACGGCAATACCGCGGGCTTTCGCTGCGGCGCAGGATATTATTTTCTTTCTGTTTATCATCGGTGGTGTGATGGCAGTAATCCGAAAAACCGGCGCTATTGATGCACTGCTTGGCAGGTTACTCGAAAATCTTGGAGGCCGGCCGGGCACTTTGATTTTCATCGTAGTGTTTGTGTTTGCCCTGGCGTCGAGCGCTGTGGGTGCATCGGCAGAGTACATACCTTTTGTTCTGATACTTGTGGCGCTATGCCGAAGCATGAAAATGGATACGATGACTGCCGTTGGAATCATCGTTGCGGGGTATGGAATCGGGTACGGAGCAGCAGCATTCAACCAGTATACGGTAGTTGTGGCGCAGGGTGTTGCAGGGTTGCCAACCTACTCCGGAATGGAAGTTCGGCTCGCAATTATGGTGCCTTTTGTGATGATCGGGGCCCACCATGTCTGGAGCTATTCAAGAAGGGTGCAGGCAAATCCGGCAGCAAGCCTCATGGCTGGAATTGAACCACCCGATGCGGGAGCTCCGCCTAAAGAGTATCCGGCTCTCACCATCACGCACATCTCAATTTTGGTCTCGTTTATTGTAGCTTTGGGCGTGGCTGTTTACGGAATCCGTTATCACGGCTGGTATCTGATTGAACTTGGAGCTGCCTTTTTGATTTTGGGAATCGTTGCTGCGCTCATCGGTAGAATTGGCCCCAGCCTGATGGCAAAAGAGTTTGTGATCGGTGCACGGGAGTTAACCGAAACAGCACTGCTGGTTGGTGTTGCCAGGGGGATCGCACTCATTATGGAAGATGGCGAGATTTTGCACACCATTGTAAATGCACTTTCTGTACCGCTTGGAATGGTTGGCCCGGAGCTTTCAGCGGTTGGTATGATGATTATGCAGACCATTTTGAACCTGTTTGTGCCATCAGGGAGCGGACAGGCTTTTGTTACGATGCCACTGATGGCTCCGTTGAGTGATATTCTCGGAGTGTCGCGCCAGATAGCCGTTCAGGCATTTCTGTTTGGTGACGGTTTTGCAAATATGATTGTACCCACAAATGCAGTGCTGATGGGTATCCTCGGAATGGCAGGCGTACCGTATGACAGATGGTTCCGGTTTTGCATGCCGCTGCTTTTGAAACTGCTTGCTTTTGCAGCAGTTTGTATGGTGGGAATGGTGATGTTTGGCTTCTCTTAATGGTTCGAAAAGCCTTTTGTTACATCAATCATTTCCATAGTTCTGAGAAGTATCAGCTCCGGATTTCTTACCTGCGGTTTGATTCGCTTAATCTCTTCGAAAATGGCCGGATGATTAAAATAGACCACAGATTTTAGCAACAGATCAAGATAGAGGCGGTCTGTGTCTGTACGGTCTATCGGATCGAGAATTTCATCAACATGAATTTCTTGCATGGAGTTGATTAAGTGAAAGAGGGCATCCTTAATAGTGCCACTCCATGGGCTACTCTTCTGCTGCAATTCGATCTCTAAATTTTCGGCCAGGGTTAAGAGTTCAAACCATCCGTTTAAATTGTAGATACTGTAGTGTTCAGGTTTTGGGCGGCGGGCTTCATAACGTTGTCTCCCGGATCGGGTAATCTGCCGGTTCAGGCGCTTCTTTGTAATCGACTCTATATGCTGTGCAGCATACTCTTGTTGACCCACGTAGTTCGCAAATAGTACCACCTGCACATCGTACCATGTGCCATGATTATTTTTGGATCGCATCTCCTCCAGGCCAAATTCGCTGTTTCGAAGCCAGTTGAGATAGTGTGTAAACCAGTTTTTCAAACCGGTTTCGAGCTTATCGGACCAGTACCCAGAGCGTTGAAGTACCGGAATGGAGTGAATCACCCGAACCAGCCACCAGGTATCAATGATGCCATATGAGCGGCCACTATCCCTGCCGCGAACCATTTGGGCATGCTCAAGATGCGGGAGCATGGCGCTGTTTTGATCAACGAACCAGGTTTGAAGTTGCTCAACGGCTTGCTCTGCAAAAGTCTCATCGCCACTTATCATGTAGGCACCCGACAGCAACTCTACCCGCTTGGCCATTTCAATCATTGCCGGTAGATCAGACGCTTCACTTCTCGTTTCCGGGTTTACATTTCCATCATCTCTGATGTACGGCAATCCGTTTTCATTTGATGGATCGGGCCACCAGTAACAAGCCAGACTTACATAGGTGCCGGGGCCAAAGTCATACCCCACACTTTTTTCAGCATGAATCGATACGGGTGCTTTCAGTGATATCTCATGAGCCTGCAGAACAAGATCTTCAGATCCATTCATCAGAAAAAGGTCATCCATTGAATTGTCATGCTGATAGGCACCCTTCTCAGTCTCAATACATTGGACAAATATCAAAGCAGAAAAAATCAGCAGAAAAAGGTGATGACGGTGGCGGGTCATGATAATGTGTGCAATCGTTAAACAGTAAGAAATATCTGTTCTGCAAGATAGAGAAAGAAAAAGTAATCGAAATAATTTTCAAACGGTTTGGGTGTGAATACGTCTAATAGTACAGAACCCAACCAATGATTTAACAAAGGTGAAAATCATGAAAAAATTAGCATTGTTGTTACTATTTGTATTCATCATTCATAGTGGTGGATTTGCACAACCGGGCCAGCAGTCCGGTGCATGGATGGCAGGCGGCCATCATTTTATTGCCCAGTACGGTGATGTTCTGGATTTGAGTGACGATCAGAAAAAAGAGCTGATTGCAATCTCTATGGACCAACGTTCAGAGCGCAGAGTTACACAGCAGCAAAACCGAAGAGACAGAGGCCCGGCAGTTCGCGGAAACCGCCAAAATAACAGGCAAAGTTATGGAGCGCGGGGTAGCGGAATGCGATCAAACTACGGGGATCGGTTTGAAAACAGAGCAGAAATGCAGAGCCTCATCCGTGAAGTACTTACTGATGAGCAGATGGATAAGCTTGAGGCTGTACGGGCAGATCGCACCAATCGTATGATTGAAATGCGTACATTACGGCATGAAGTGATGATCGAAAGGGCCGGTTTAGAAGATGATAAGGCAGCCAGGGTTAAAGAGTTACTCGATAATCATGCAAAAAACAGACCCGTTCTTGCCGGAAATTTTACCCGGGAAGAAGCCACTGAGCAGAGAGAAGCAAGGTGGGAAGAGTACACAGCTCTGCACGATGAATTAAAGCAACTTCTGACCGCAGCCGAATATGAACACTTTCGAACTTATATGGCACAAGGCCGGGCTTCCAACTGGAACAGAAACAGGGCGCCGGGCTACAGAAACAGATAACAGAGATCCAGGAGTGTAATCCGGTGGATGTGTAATGGATAAAGAGAAAAAGGAAACATTTCAGAAAGAGATACCGAATCTTTATCCGCGCCTTCACCGGGCACTCTCGGCTTATCTGACCGGCACAAACATCGATCCCGAGGATATTTTGCAGGAGGCATTTTTGAAAGCATATAAAAATATTGAGCACTTTCAGGGCAGCTCGAGCCTTTATACCTGGCTTTACTCCATCGCAAGAAATCTGAGTATTGATGAGATGAGGAAACTGAATAAAGAGAAGGGACGCAGTTCTGTGCCTGTTGAGGAGTTTGAGATTGCAAGTGATGAGTATTCGAGCCGGGATCAGCGAGAAGAGATTCTTCAGCTCAGAAAAGGAATCGCACAGCTGCCCGAACTGCTCAGAACGATTGTAGTGATGAAATCGATTGATGGACTGAGTTACAGTGAAATCAGTGAAGTAACCGGAGTCAATGAGCAGACGCTGAAAAACAGGATGTTCAGAGCACGGAAAGAACTTGTTCAAATCATGAAAAAAAACAGAGTCTGATGAATTTAAAACGAATTCAGCTGGAAAGAAAAATTGCAGATGCAGCGGATGGTCAGCTGTCCGAAGAAGAACTGGAAGGCTTAAAAACCGAGCTGCAGCCATATCCTGATTTAATGCAGGATTTTGAAGAGATGATGGGTTTGCCCGATCTCACGAACCTGTTTGGAGAAGTGGCAGATGCCGGCCGGTTCCATCATCAGATAGAGAGTATACATCGTGAAATCATCGGGTTTGAGACAACTCACCAGAGTTTCGAAGAGGTTACAATCTACTGGTTCAAGAGATATGCGGTTGCGGCATCAATCGCCATCCTTGCCCTCTCATCCTTCTATAGTTTAAGTACGGGAATAAATGGACAGTTTGATGATGATGTGCTGATAAGTGACCTCTTTTATTCGGGGCCGGAAAGTGATGCAGATGAGTATGTAATCTATCTCGAAGAAATTTCAAATCAATAACTCAGTGTAATGAATACAAAACAAAAAGCTGCATTTGCATACATCGTAATTTTTCTTGTTGGCCTGGCAGCCGGTTTATTGGTAAGCAACCATTTTTCTCCGGTATCAGCTAATGGCGGAACCGAATTCACTGAAGAGCAAACCGGAAGTGATCGCTTTGGATGGCAAAGAGAGCGTGGTGAACGGCCGGTGAGAGGATCCCTGGGGAATTATCTATCAAGGCGATTGGATTTGGAGGCAGATCAGCGAGATCTTTTTATGGAGCATCTGGAAGGGTATCATGCCGATATTCGGCAAACAATCTATCAGCAGCGGGAAACAGAGGGGGAGATTATTCGTGAGAAATACCAAATCTTCAGGAAGGGAATTGCGGATATTCTGAGCGATGAACAACTACGACAACTTGATGCGATGGTACATCCCGATTCAGTACGATCATCGGGATTTCAGCGAATGAGGGGGTCAGGGAGGCCGGGAAGATAGCCTCAGGAAGAAGTTTTAAAGAGAATTACCGGAACTGTTTAGCTTATGCAACAGCTGTTGCCGATATAAAAGTGTGTAAAGCACCAACCAAATCTGACTTAGACACCGGCTTTTGCAACAATCCTGAGTTGATAATTGTCTGGATGTCATAAAAAAGCTTGGTATCGTTCAGCGCTGTGATAAAAATCACGGGCACTTCAAGCTGTTCGCGAATTTTTTTAACTGCCTGCACGCCATTCATATCTCCTTTCAGATATACGTCCATTAGAATGAGATCGGGCTTGGCTTTTTGTATTTCACTTAGCGCTTCGTCACCGGACCTGCAAACTGCAGTTACACCAAAATTTTCGCTCTCTAAAATCTTTTTGAGTACAGTAGACTGAATGAAACAGTCCTCGACGATTAATACCTGGTTATTCAATAGTCCAGATGTTAGATGTTATTATGTTTACTAAGATTGCTTTTGCGCTTACTCTTTTAAAGCGCGGTTACATGAATTTGTATAGGCTTGATCTCAAACAAACTCGCTAAATTGTATTGATCGTAATGTCATTAATTAGGTTTAGATTTTCAAGAGATTCCGGCTTTATAAGAAAATTCTAACAGTCTGTTTCTTAAGAGTTCAGTTATCAAAAAAGAATAATGCTCAGAATTGAAAAAAAAGTGACGGTCTGTTTGTCGGTTTTTTTATCCAAAGACACAAATTTAGCTCAAAAAACTCCTTTTTTTGCAAGATCTCTCTCTGATCATTCAGGAATCTGCAAATGGGTGAATTACTTGTTTAAACAGTAAAAAATTGGAACCGATTTTACTAAGCTGAGTATTTAAGATCTGCTTACCTTTTTATGCTCTATCTCAATAGCGCATTACTATTTATGAATCGATTTTTTAGCCTCAGTTTCTGAAACTCCCCATATCGGCTATTCGTTATAACAGCCATCTAATAACGGAGATAAAAAACAAACCTCCGAACTGATTATCAAATCAGAAAAACATACATAAATAAAAAGAGTATCCAATTAAAACAATGAAGTACCAAATAGTTAAAACATTAACCATTCTTATCATTTCCGGACTTTTAACAGGGTCTGTTTTTGCAAAAGAGAACATAGTAAAAGACGATCTGATCGAAGCTGTAAAAACTATCGATTTGGTTAGCCTGAACGTACTGCTTTCAGAAGGAGCAGATATCGATACAGTTGATGCTGAGGGCAACACACCCCTTATGATTGCATCAAAAATTGGCAACCCAAGAATGCTGCGTATCATCCTGGTGCACAACCCCGACATTAATGCTGTGAACAGTAACGGAGAAACCGCACTTATGATTGCCGCCGAAAACGGCCAGTATTCTGTAGTGGAGCAGCTGCTCGATAGAGGAGCGGATGTCTATGCCAAAAACAAAGAGGGATTAACCCCGCTGGACCTGGCAACACGCTTCGGCCACAGACAGATTGTTGATGTACTGAGCAGTACAACAGAGGAGATCATCTCCAGATAATCTGTTTACAACACAGTGATTTTTAGAAGCCTCGGATTGCAACTGCAGTTCGGGGCTTTTTTGTATTCACTTGTTATTATCGATCAATCACAACAGGGAATTGCCAAAAGAAGCTTTCCAATACAACAAACATTTCGTTTATTCAGGTATCCTAAATTTGAACCCAATACCTGAAATGAAACGATCGATTCAAGCAGCACTTTTCACACTTTTTATAGCCTGTTTACCTTTTCAATATGCAAACGCCCAATCCATCTCCGAGCACACCTCCGGCATGGAGCTTTATGAGGGCTTCTTCAACTTCTGGTGGGATGATGATACCGGAAAAATCTGGCTGGAAGTGGATAAACTGGACCAGGAGTTTATCTATGTGAATTCGCTGGCCTCAGGTGTTGGCTCGAATGATATTGGCCTTGACCGGAGCCAGCTTGGTAATACCCGCATTGTGAAGTTCAAACGGGTGGGTCCGAAAGTTCTGCTGGTACAGCCCAACTACGATTACCGGGCAACATCGGGTGTGGCGCTGGAGGAGAAATCGGTGGATGAGGCATTTGCGCGTTCGGTACTTTTTGGTTTTGATGTGGAGATCCGTGAAGGGGATCGTGTTCTTATAGATTTGACCGATTTCCTGATGCAGGATGCCCACGGGGTTGCGGAGCGCCTGCAGGCACGAAACCAGGGGAATTTTTCACGAGATCTCAGCCGGTCTGCCATCTACATTCCCGGTACATTCAACTTCCCGAAAAACTCAGAGTTTGAAGCCACACTCACGTTTACCGGCTCAGGTGCCGGGGCATGGCTGCGATCTGTCGCACCTTCGAATGATGCCATTACCGTGAGGCAGCACCACTCCTTTGTGCAGCTTCCCGATGATGGCTACAAACCGCGAAAATTTGATCCGAGGTCCGGGTTTTTCCCGATCAGCTATCAGGATTATAGTGCACCTATTGGTGAGGATATGAACCGTCGTTATATCGTACGCCATCGTCTCGAGAAAAAAGACCCAACCGCCGAAGTGAGCGAAGCGGTGGAACCCATCGTATTTTATCTGGATAACGGTACACCCGAACCGATCAGAACTGCGTTGCTGGATGGCGCCCGATGGTGGGCTGAGGCGTTTGAGGCAGCCGGTTATAAGGATGCCTACAGAGTTGAAATTCTGCCCGATGACGCCCATCCACTTGATGTGCGATACAATGTGATCAACTGGGTGCATCGATCTACCCGGGGCTGGTCGTACGGTTCATCAGTGGTGGACCCGCGCACGGGTGAAATCATCAAAGGAAATGTGCTGCTCGGTTCGCTGCGAGTAAGGCAGGATTATATGATAGCCGAAGGCCTGTTGGCTCCCTATGAGGAGGGCGTGGACCCTGATCCCCAGATGCTGGAAATGGCGCTGAACCGAATCCGTCAGCTATCAGCTCACGAAATTGGCCATACACTCGGCATTGCTCATAATTTCGCGGCCAGTGTGAATGATCTTGCTTCGGTGATGGATTATCCCCATCCCATGGCCACCATCAATCCGGATGGTTCACTCAGCCTTGATGGTGCATATGATATTGGCATCGGTGAGTGGGACAAACGCGCTGTGATTTGGGGCTACCAGGACTTCCCCGATGGCGTGGATGAAGAAGAAGCCCTCGAAGAGATCATCCGGGAGACTATTGATATGGGCCTGCTCTACATTTCGGATGAAGCGGCTCGTCCGCAGGGTGGTGCTCATCCTCATGCACACCTGTGGGATTATGGCTCTGATCCGGTTTCCCAACTCAGCCATATTCTTGATATACGTCAGGCGGCACTGAACCGTTTTGGCGAGAGAAATATCAGGGAAGGCCGCCCGATGTCTTCACTGGAAGATGTTCTGGTGCCGATCTATCTCTATCATCGCTATCAGACCGAAGCCACAGTGAAACTGATTGGCGGGGTGGATTATGCCTATAACCTTCGGGGTGATGGTCAGCCCGGTCCGCAAATAGTGGATGCCAATGTACAGCGCGAAGCTTTGGCAGCGATGCTCGAAACTCTCAACCCCGATGTACTTGCGCTGCCGGAAGAGTTGCTGGATATGATTCCTCCGCGTCCGGCACGTATTCCAACCACGAGAGAACATTTCAGGGGATATACAGATCCCATGCTTGACCCGGTTGCAATGGCTGAAGTAGCCGCCAACCACTCTGCCTCACTGATCTTCAACCCTGAACGCAGTGCCCGCCTTTTGATGCAATCAGCCAGAAGCAGCAATTACCCTGATCTCGCAGATGTTACAGAATCTGTATTGGGTGCAACTCTATTGGGGGATCGTCAGCAAGGCTACATCAGTGCTATTCAAAGAGGTATCAATACAGCTGTACTTCGAAACTTATTACAGCTTGCCGGAAATGGAAATTCTTCACCCGATGTGAAGGCCGTCACAAAAATGCTTATAGAAAATCTGCAGATGCAGCTTACCGAGCGGGTTTTTGGAACGGATGATCTGGTCTGGAGTGCGCATTATAATTATGCACTTCGAAAAATTGAGCAGTTTATGGATGATCCGTCCGCGTTCTCGGCCCCACCGGCTCCCTACATACCGCCTGGTGCACCCATTGGCAGTGGTGAGGTGATGTTGATGTGTGAGTTTTGATGGACGGGAAACGTGAAACGGCAGACGACAAACATCTTACGAATTAAGTTTATTGCTTAACCATTGAACTTAAGAGTGCAAAATTGGCATTTAATAATTCAGAAAGATCATCAAGGTTTGTTCTCTGCAGGTATGTTAACTCGCATGCAATTTCGATTTGAGTATCTAACTCAACAAGAGATGATCTGGCAATTTCATAAAACCGAACTCTATCTCTCTTATGTGTTCTTGCTGAACCTTCACTGATATTTGATGGAATGGAAACGGATGCTCTTCTCATTTGATTTGTCAATCCAAACTTTTCTTCCTCTGGAAATTTATTAGTCAAACGATATACTTCTTTAACTAATAAGATACTTTTTTTCCAAACCTTTAAGTTTTTGTGCTGTAGTTTTAACATAATTCACTCCATTAAATTTTGTTTTAATGTATGAACCACGAAAAAGCATTTCCTTACAAAAATTTTTAAAGAATCTGGAAAAAGTGTCTCACGTCTGCCGTCTCACGTTTCCCGTTTCCCGTCTCAAGCCCCTTCCATCCTCATCCTTACAGGATCCCATCTCAATACGCGTTCTTCGCGCATGCTGATGTTGGTTAACAGTGACGGAGCCGCAGCCCTGAAACCAACTTCCGGACCCTGAACTTCATCTGTATCATTTCTGATGGAATCGAAGAAATTGATGAAATGATCAAGACGAGAATCGTAACCACCGGGAGCACGAAACTCCTCATTTTGAGTCATTTCCGGACTCTGTTCTACAATTTTTTCTCGTTCGGCACGGAGCTGCTCTTCAAACGTACGTTGATCGGCTTCGGAGAATGTAAAGACAGAGTTATAGCCTCTCACAAGATTATCGATACTTGGCTCACGGCGTGGAATACTGGTAAGTTTTAGCGAAGCACCCGGATTCACTTCTATGGAACCTTCATCACCAATAAAGAGGAACTGGGTGCCTGAACCACCGCCATCTGCCAGGTTACTCTGCAGAACGCAGGTAAATTCCGGATGATTTTCTGTCTCCGGATAGTGATACTGCCCGCAAACAACATCTTCGGCATCCCGTCCGTCAAACCATGATCGCAACCCACCAAACCCGGAGATCATCGTTGGTCCGTGGGAGTTCACAACAGTATGGATTCCCGTGAACAGGTGAACAAAAAGGTCACCCGGCACGCCGGTTCCGTAATCATCGTAATTTCTCCATTGGAAAAATCGCTGTGGATCCCAGCTGCGTTGTTGTGCATGGCCTAAAAAGCCGTCCCAGTCTACATTATCGGGGCTCGCAAAATCGGGGACAGAGTACTGCCATGCGCCAAGGGATGAGTTGCGGTTGTACGTTGCCACAATCTGATTCAGATTACCAATTGCGCCTGATTTGAACAGTTCGGCCGCTTTGTGGAAAATCATATCACTGCCAAACTGGCTTCCAACCTGCAGCACTCTATCGGAACGTCTGTGAGCTTCAATGACGGGGTTGCCCTCTTCAATTTTCTGCACCATGGGTTTTTCGCAGAACACATGTTTACCGGCCTCAAGTGCATCAACGGCCATTTTTGCATGCCAGTGATCGGGGGTGTTGATCAAAACCACATCAACATCAGAACGGTTTAAGATTTCCCGGTAATCTCTGGTGGTAAAAATATCATTACCATAAAGCTCTTTTGTGCGAACCAGGCGAGAATCGTACGCATCTGCAGCTGCTACAAACTCAACTCCGGGTACCTGAAGTGCAGTTCTTACATTGTAATGAGCGATAATTCCCATGCCAATGGCCGCAATCCGAATACTGTCATTCGCTGAAAAGAGGCCTTTCCAGTTTTTTGCCGCCATTTCACTGTAGGGGGATTGGGCTTTCCCAAGAAGAGGGGCCACGGTAAGGCCGGCCATCCCGAGAGCACTGTTTCTTAGAAAGTTTTTTCTTGATTGTTTAGACATGGTTTATCCTCAATATCATTTTTTTTATTGGTTCATCATAAAAGCGGATGATTATGGTAGTCGATTCCGAATATTAGATATGATTATCTTATATAAGTGAACATTATCTAAAATGGGTGTCTAAATCAACACAAAGTGGCAAAAATATCTAATCAGTGTCACACAGGTGAACGGATATGTGTTAAAATACCATTGGCATTTCATTCAATTACAGCATAGACCCATTTCGGTGGTTCTTATCCGGACTGAATCAATGCCAGTTGTTCCTGACCGGTTCACAAATATCACCACTCGATGAGAATTAGGCATTGATGACATCTGTAGCCTCGGGGAATTTAAGGCTCAAATCTGAAAACCAGGGGTGTTGCCCCGGGCTATATTATGCGACCCTTTCAGGGTCTGTTTTTATCCACAAGTGGCAGCTCCGGCTACTTTGCTTTAAACCATTAAATCAGGGATATGGGTTCACAGCCTTTAAACCCAAAGTAGATATATCTTCCTCAGAACATCTGCCGTGCCTACGGCACTTATTTATAGTTGGTGTCCACGATAATCCACAGATTAAAATCTGTGGTTACAGTATCCGGCGTGCCGATGGCACTTCTTCAGTGACAAAGGTAGTATAAACTTCCAAGTGGCGGAGCCACGCACAATTTTGGAACAGCGGGATTTATCCCGCTGTTAAAGAGACTGTTCAAAGCACTTGAGTGGCAGCGCCACGGTACATCTTACTCACAAATACCTGCCTCGTCTGCGGTACTTATTTAGGGTTGGTATTGCTCTCCATATCCACACCGATCATCACAGACCCCCAAAAAAATAATCCATAAAATCATTGAAGATTCATTTCTGCCCTCTTTTCAAAAAATGATTACATTCCAACCGTCACCATATATGCTACTAACCATTTTGGCACATGATCAAAGGATTCAGGTTTAACAAAAATGAGCGGGGCTTCTCTCAGAAAACATTCAGTTTTATGAGGAAAACCATTATCCCAACTACCAAATATCTCTTTAACCCCCGCATCACCAACCCACACAACATGCCTCTTACCGGGCCATGTTTTATATACGGGAACCACTCCAACTACTTTGATCCGTTCATGCTCAACGTTGGGCTTACTAAAGAGCCCACAGCAGGAGTGATGACCCGTGATCAGTTTCATAAAACGCTGCCCCGGATTTTCATGGATAGTATCGGGATTGTACCTACCAGTAAATATGTGCCTGAGCCGGGTATCATCCGTAGTGTAATCAGAATGATTGATCAGCGCCGAATGATTGTAATTTTTCCCGAAGGCGGGCGCCGCTGGGATGGCAAGCCAAAGCCGCTTATTGAAACCACGCTGAAACTTTTCTGGAAGATGGGCATTCCGGTGCATCCGGTTCAGATTCACGGATCCCATTTACACTGGCCCCGATGGGCAGATAAATACAGGAAAGGGAGTGTGGAGATGCGATTTATGGATCCTGTTCACGCCTCCGATTTTAATGATTATGATACCTTTGCTGATCATTGCCGACAGCTGATCAGTTTTGATGAGTACAATCCGCCGGAAGGAGCCTATCCTGTATCGTGCAGTAAGCCCGCATCGGGAATTCAGCGGCTGCTATACCGTTGTCCCGAAACCGGTGTAGATGGCGCCATCTTTTCACCTGATGGTGAGTACGTTTTCAGCAGGGCTGCTTCGTTTCGATATAAAATGAATGTGGCATCCCGCCTGGTGGATAAAAACGGGAATTTGATCTCCGTTGTGGATCTTTTTGAGAAGATCAACACCATGCCGATGGTCTCAGTGAGATATAAAGAGGGGATTTTGCTGGAAAAACATGGCAGCCAGATCTATATGATCGACAAAGAGCATCAGCTTGTAAAATTGAACCGGTCGATCGTTGAACTCCATACCGACAGGCTGATGATCTACATGGGTTCCGAAACATTTAATCTGCCGCTTGAGGATATCCGCTATATATCTGTGGAGCAGAATCATAAAATAACTGTTACCACCCCTGATCTTACACTACAGATTGATCTTGCCGGCAAAAGCGCGTTACAGTGGCAGCTCTACATCAACCGCCTGAAAAAGGGTGAAAAACCGGTGGCTTCTCTCTGATGAGTTCGTGGATCGTAGAAATTTCTGCCGGTGAGTTTTTTCTTGATTTTGCCTGGATGGGGGCACTGCTTGTGCTTGCCACCTACCTTCGCAGCAAACTGAAACTGCTGCAGGAGTATCTGATACCTGCCAACCTTCTTGCGGGTATTATCGGGCTGGTTGTTGGCGCAAATCTGCTCGGCTGGGTTGATCTCACATCCGAGAGGCTGGGCACCTACGTCTATCATCTGCTGGCTCTGTTGTTTATTGCACTCAGCCTGCGCGCACCAAGAAGGCGGATTGGTTTATCATCCGTAAAATTCGCCCTCATTTTTATGTTTGTGTACCTAACACAGGCTATTATTGGACTTCTCATCGCATTTACTCTTTTTTATACCATCATGCCCGACCTGTTCGTGGGAATCGGGTTTTTGCCGCCACTCGCATTTGGGATGAATCCAGGAATTGCATACTCAATTGGTGTTAATTGGGAGCAATTTGGTTTTGAGCATGGCGGTATTGTTGGCCTCACATTTTCTGCTGCAGGTTTTGTTGTAGCCTACACAGTGGGAATTGCACTTGTAAAACGAGGAATCAACAAGGGAAAAGCAGCATTTATTGATGCAGGAAAGGATCTGCCGGAAGATGTAAAAAGAGGAATTGTATCAAACCCAAAAGCTGACTCGGGAGAACGAATCACCACATCATCCGAAAATATTGAATCCCTTACGTTTCATATCGGCCTGATCGGGTTTACGTTTATTCTTACCTACGCCTTTGTAAAACTGATGGAGATGGGGCTTGTAGCCGTTGGTGCCGAGAATGAAATCTCAACACTCTGGTCGTTTCACTTTATATTTGCGGCAATCGTAGCTCTCTTTGTTCGCAAGCTTCTCGACTGGACCCAAGCCAGCCGGGTTGTTGATGATATTACCATGACCCGTTGCTCAAATCTCTTTATGGATTTTATGATTGTTGCTTCGGTAGCGGCTATCAGTCTTGTTGTTGTGATTCAATACTGGCTGCCGCTGCTACTTATATCAGTTGCGGTTGGTGTAGCAACCTGGGCAGTGATCTCATTTCTGATAAAAGATGCTTTCAGAGATTTTGCATTCGAACGATTTGCAGCCATTTTTGGCAATATGACGGGTACGCTGCAATCAGCACTGGTTCTGCTTCGTATCCTCGATTCGGGAATGAAATCACCCGTAAGTTACAATCTTGTTTACGGCAGCGGACTTGCACTTGTATTTGGGTTCCCTTTGTTGATATTGATTAATGCGCCAGTTCACTATTTCATAGACGTCATCCAGGGATTCTGGATCGTACTTTTTGCACTCATCGCTTATACACTTTTGATGGCCGTTGGCTGGCTCTACCTGAAACGATCAAATTCGGGTTAGATCCCCCGGCGAAGGCCTCGTTCGGTGAAGCGCCAATCTTCAATAGTGGAGTTAACCTCTCTTTCACTCCAGGAAATTTCAGTTTTACGATCTTCCCTAAGATCAAACATGGTCATCTTGGCAGGGCTCCAGAGTCCATCAGAGATCTCTTCAAACTGTTCTGCTTCGAGGCGCTTTATTTGATTGTCATTTTCATCAAAATAGTGAATGGTCTTAAGTGCGTATGTCTCTTTGATGATTTCAAACTTCACATAACTGTATTGATCGGAATCGGACTTTGAGGCTCGAATGAGGAAAATTTCATCATGTTCCTCGAGCCATTCAAAGTCATAATCATCGGGATTTTGATCGCCAAGATCTTCGTAGGTGAAATCACTGCCCATAAAGCGGTCGCCACGCTCTGAGGAACCAATGGTTTGAATGCGTCCAACAGAGGGGAGGAACAGCCGTTGTGTAGTGCTGCCATCCTCATTTACTGAGAGAAACCCGGTTCCTCGTACATTTCCAGGGGCAGAAAAAACAATCAAACTGCTGGTATCGTCTCCATCATTTTTGATCCATGACTGCATGGTGCGGCTGCGTGTTCGTCCGCGGTTATCGGTGATCACCATTTCCATGATGGCTGTTTCTGACTGAATGGAGTTACGCCGCTCTTCAACTTCCTCAAAGATGGCCCGTGCTTCAGCTTCGTCGGTAATTCGCTCCTGGGCAGCCAAAGAAAAAGCAAAAAAGAGTATAGATATGAGTGAAAATAAAAATGTCTTCATGATAGTATGTTTTCCCGAAAAAACGCATCAAATCAGAGAAACGTTCGAGGTTGTTTAGCGCAGACGATCTCAATCTAAAAAGTTACAAATTGATACAGGAAGGTGTCACATCCCTGGTTCACGATCTGCGGAAGAACCTTCGGATGCGGGTAAGAACGCCATTTATTCGTTTTGCAATAGTTACTGATCTTGTAAATCGGGGATCCTTTGTAGGAGATGCCATGATGAGCCTGGCAAGTACTGCGGCCTGTTCATCCAGTGCTTTTCGAAGGATTGTTCGTTCGGTACCGCTTTTTGCATTGGATAAAGCTACGGCAAATATCCAGGCGTGTTCGCGTGCTTTAGGGATGCTGAAGTTTGTAACATCATCACTGATTTGCCCGGTTTTACGATCGAGCCGAGCCAGAATGGGGGCGTATTTGGTTGAAACTTCCCGCTTGAGGCGTTCTGTGGATCGTTGAAGAATGTTGTTTATTTCGGTATGATCGTGATATTTATCGCTGCGGCCCGGGTCAATCCCAACATCATAAAGAGAGATTGCCAGATCGTGATTGATGTGTGCATTTATTCCGAGAATCAGATGCTGAATGATCAGTCCTTCATCTCGTTTGGCAGTTTCAAATGCGATAAACCACGATTTGGGCACTTGTTTTAATTTGCCGTTTTCGTAACTGAGGAGCGCTTCGCGGTAAAGATTTCCAAAACGAATCAGATACGATGCCACCCACTCCGGATCACGGAATGAACTCTCCATCTGCCCGGCAATTGCCCGTGTAATTTCAAGATAGGCCGTGGCAAAAACACCACGCAGATCGCCGGTTTCTAAACACAGTTTTTCAAACTCTGATAAGCCCTCAGCCACTTCATCAACAGTAGTGTACTCGGTTTTTAAAAGATCAGTCATACGTACAATCCATCCGAGGGTTAAACCTGAGTTGTTCTTTAATTTTCAGTAAGTGATCCTGATTCACCAAAAAGAGCTACCTGCGCAGGGGTGCTCCTTCTTTTTTCCAGTTCACTTTTTTCCATAAAAGCCAGATGCCAAACAGAACAAATGGAATACTCAGGAGTTGACCCATGTCGAACATTGAACCTTGCAGAAAATCGGCCAGGGTCTCTTTGGTAAATTCAATGAGAAATCGTCCACTGAAAAGTACGACTAAAAACGCTCCGAACAGGGAGCCTTCAGGTGGTTTTTTGTTGTATTTGAAGTAGATCCAGCCCAATACAGCGAGTACAATAACGCACAACACAGCTTCATAAAGCATGGATGGATGGCGAGGAAGCATATCGATTCGTTCGAAAATGATAGCCCACGGAAGATCCGTTGGCATACCGAGAATTTCTGAGTTGAAGAAATTGCCAATTCGGATAAACATTCCCCCAATGGCTACACCGGGTACAACCCTGTCGGCCACCCACATAAACGTAACACCTGCAGTCCGTTTTGCATAAAGCCACATCGCTATGATGATACCTATTGCAGCACCATGGCTGGCAAGTCCGCCGGTCCAAACCTGTGGAATCAAATGGATGTTTCGCAGATAAAACTCGGCCTCATAAAAGAACACGTGCCCCAGTCTAGCTCCGATTATGGTGGCAACCAGCACATAAATCAGCAAGCGATCGAGCTCTTCCTGAGACTTTCCTGCGTCCATAAACATTTTGAAACCAAGGGAGTATCCTGTTATAAAAGCGAGGGCAAACATCATTCCGTACCAGCGTGGAGAAATGGGACCAATACTTTCGAACGAGGGAGAATCAATAAACAGAAATGGCAGCTGCCCGATGATGAGTGCTCCAATAATCAATCCCCAGAATTGAAGCGCGGGTGGCGAGGCAGGTTCTTTACCTTTTACGGGTGGCGGAGTGATCTTTTTATAGCCAAAATAGATAACTGCCACAGAGAGAATGATGCCCCAGATAGAAACTGAAAACGGCAGGCTGATTTCAGGAATGGTGAAGATGATGGGATCAGCATTCCAGGTGATAAAATTTTGTGAATCCATGAAAAATTTTCAGGGTTGGTAATTTGATGCAACCCTGAAAATACAAAAGGGGCGGGGCAAATACATTGCCATTTGCGAAACTTCACATTTGTTAAAACAATCTTCTCAACAGATCCCGCGCTCCGTCCTGAATGTAATCTCTTACAATGCGCTCGATGGTTTCATTATCGGGGCGAATCTGAGGATTAGCAGTTGTGCCTGTAATACGAATGGGTACTGCCATCCTTCCATCTTCCAGCTGAAGAGCATCTGCTGCACGGCTTGAAATGACCGTTGCAATACCCCGTTTAAAACGCTCAGGCAGCAATAATGTAGCACGGTAGTTGATGCGATCGTTCACCATGTGGAGGGTTCCATCCAGCTGCATACCCAGGTTTCCGCTGGTGATACTGAAATTCTGAATCGTCATCACAGTGTCTTTGATACTGAAGTCTGCATTCCAGGCGTCAAGGGTAAGTGTTTCCAATTCGCTGGCGTTTAAAAACTCTGCAATACGTCTTTGAATAGGGTGTCCACGCATCTGTGCACGGCTCATACCAAATGATCCGCTTGCATCTGTAGTGGTAATATCGGGATCAATTTCGGGGGTTAGTTGCGTGAAATACCGGACTTGGGTATTGAACTCGCCGGTGATATAGTTATGGAGAGTGCTCTGCGGGCCTAAAAATCCGGTATCACGGAAGAAGGCTTCTGCTCTCACACCTTCAAGTTTTCCGTTGAAAAGAAGGTTGGTTTGCAGCGGGTCGGGTACGTTCCAGTCCATGCGCCCTGTGGCGGTTCCTTCAAAAAGTTTTGCCTGTGCTTCATCCACCCGGATGAGCGTTGGTGTGATGCGGCTCGTTCCTGTTATTTCAGTAATCGGAATACCAAAAATTACCAGGCGGTCGATAGTTGCATTTACGTTTGCTGTGAGATTTGGCAATTCGATAGGAATAGGATCGTCTGTTTCATCATCCCAGTCTATCATCTCATCCATGTTTAGAAAACGGCTGCGATACGTACCTGAAATAGCCGGCATGGTTTCGGTTGAGTTGTGATCATCCAGAAAACCGAGATAATTACGTAATGCTCCCTGCAGGCTGATGTCGGTTGAGCCGTACTTCATGGTGAAGCGCTCGAGGTTCATGGTTTGCGGCGTGATGCTCATCCTGCCGTTTAATTCGGTTACAGGCAAAAAGAGTGAATCTCCTGCAGCTGATACGTCGCTTACTTCGAGTGAACCGTTTAGTGCAATTCTTGCGATATCATTGGTCGGTCCCCGGGTACTCAGGTTCATTACGGCATTGCCGGCAAGTTCCTGTATCCATGGTTCAAGCGAATAGTAGGTTGATACACTGCTTAATGCGGCGTTTCCATCAAATGTGAGATCAACCTCAGGGTTATCGCTCAGATAATTCACCACACTGCCACGCATGGAAAGGTTATTCTCTCCGGTTTTAAAGCGCGCCTCACTGATGGAGAGCCTTCGGCCGGTAGCTTCTGCACGAAATGTAATGTCTTCAAGCGGACTTGAAACGATACTGTGTGCAAGATAGCCGTTGGTCAGCTCAAACGTACTTTGCTGAAGCAGTGTCTCGATTTGATCGGGATCAGGCCGGCCGCGAAGGGAAACCCTGGCAACCAACTGACCACGCATGCTGAGGGTGTCCTCATCAATCGGGTAGAAATCTTTGATGGTAGCCAGATCGAAGTTGATATCGGCATTTACATCTACGGTGCGCTGAGCTTCATCGAGTGGCCGAAGCACTGTGCCTGACAAACGAAAACGGTTGTTTGCAGCTGTGAAACCTGATTCTTCAATGAGTATCCGGTCCTGATTGGCATCAATACGTGCATTGATCTGCTCGATGGGACGGGGTACATCAGCATATTTTAACAGGCCGTTTGTGAGGTTAAAGACCCCGGAAAAAACGGCATCTTCGGGGCTGTCAACCCGGCCGGTTGCACGTGCAGCAGTTTTCAGAAGTCCGGCAAGCTGTTCCACTCCCAGATCTTCGATAGGGTAGAAACTGCTGATCGTCTCCAGGTTAATATCTCCATCGAGATCAAGCGAGAATGTGGCATCATCTTCAAGCGGACGCTCAACTGTACCGGATGCGGTGATACTGTTCACCCCGGCGCGCGCCCTGAAATTACTGATTGTAGCCAGCTCATTATTAAACAGGATGCGGAAATTAATGTCCTCAATTGCCTCCGGCAGATCGGGATTTTGCAGGAATCCATCGGTTACCTCAAGGGTAAAATCAAAGTTTGGTAATGTATCCTCAGTGAATACACCCTCAACAGAACCTTCAAGAAGAAGTGAGCCCCTCGTTTGCAGCCCGGTGATGTACTCTTCAAAATCGGGTGGTGCAAGGCGAAGAAGTTCTCCAAAATTTTCGGATGAAGATGCAAACTGAAGATCAAGTGCAAGCTCATCACTGCCCCAGTCAGAAACAGAACCGGTAAGGTTTAGTGCCAGTCCGCGGATCGAAACCGTACCCTCCGTGAAGGTTACTATCTCGTTCTCCAAATCAAGTGTTGACGTTTGATTGATGGCCATCGGCAGATTGCTGATATATGATGTACCATCCATCATCACATTCAGTGAGCCAAGTTCTGCATCCACTCGGCTTTCCAGAATGTCGCCAAAAAAGAGTGAGATATCGGCATCGAGCTGTTCCAAAGAGATGGCTGAATTTGATGTCTCATCGATGTAAAAAACAGAGGCGTTTCTCAGCGTAAAACCGGGTATCGATATGCTATAACCACCTTCTTCATCTTGAACATCCTCATCTTCCAGGAGAAAGTCGATATTGGTAGTGGAGTCGGCAAAAACGGTATAATTAATAACCGGGCGGGTGATAGAGAGTCTCGATACAGAGATTTCATCCCGAAAAAGAGGAAATAGTTCTAGGGAGACAAGCAGTTCATCAAGGGATGCTACCAGGTCTCCCTGCGGATCGGGTATGCGCAGGCCATCAATATCGAGGCCAAAACGCGGAAAGGTTCGGAAAAATGTAATCGACATGCGATCAACCTCTACCTCACTGCCTACTGCACTTTGAACATGAGGGAGGATGGTATTTTTGAGACGTTCATCTGTGAAGTAGATGTTTAATCCCACAAGAAGCAGGATAAAAAGGGCAAGCAGTACTGCAATAATCTTTAAAAATAGTTTCATAAGGGCTCTGTTGATTTATTGGATAAACGCCTGATAAGTTAAATTGTTTCTAAGCGATAGGTACGAAATAAAATGATCATCTGATATAGAGCGGAATCATAATTTTGCTATCGATTCAATCCGGTCACCGGCACAATTAAGGGTCAAATTGACTTAGAATTGAATGCAGGATTTACAGGAGTTTGCTACTGCTATTTCAACTCTTTTAAAATATGAAGTAGTTGAATGGAAGTGTAAACAGGCAGCTCGCTCTTAACGAAGTCTTTTGTATTTCTTGTGAGAACAGCATCCACACCGGTTTGTAAAGCCGATTGATATAAAACTGCATCTTCAAAGTCCGGAAATTGTGCAGTTACGGCACTTTCCAGAACGGCCCTGTTAACCGGTGAAATGTTGAAGATCTTAAGAAGGGAATGGATATGGCTGTTAGCCTGAGTTTTGGAGATTGTTTTTCCAATCAAATAATGGATGGTTGTAACGGTAGTGCCGCAAACCCAACCCTCAATTTTGTTCTGTTCAGCCAGGCCAATGGTATGAGCAGAATGTTCATAAAACGGAGCTCTTTCCAGAAAAAGGTCTAACAGAATATTTGTATCAAAAAGTACCTTCATCCAACATGCTTTTTCTCGAGATAGATTTTGTAATCATCCTCATCAATATCACTCTTCTTCAAAATCCCTGAAAGAGACAGTGTAATGGGGGGCAGCTCTGTTTTATCCGGTTTTTTTGTCTCATTATCCCGTATCGCAGCGAAATAATCAGCTACCAAAGAAGATAAAGAGACTCCTTTTTTGCCGGCGTACTCTTTAGCATCGGCAATAAGGGACTCATCAAGGCGTAAAGTGAGTTTTGTTTTCATTTTGACGTATAAATTTAATTAAATATACGTCATATTAACGTGGGAGAAAAAAATTTCGTGCAAACGGCTCTGTTTTTGATTCATTCTAAAACCTGAACTCCACCACCGCCTGAAAATTTCTTGGCGGACCGAATATGGCAGGGCGCTCAACATAGTAGTAATCGAAGAGATTGCGGGCGATGAGCGTTGCGCTGAGATCGAGTCCGCGAATGGGCTGATTCCACATGAAGCGAAGCCGTGCATCGGTTACGTATACTGCAGGAA
This sequence comes from Balneolaceae bacterium, assembly GCA_020832415.1. Taxonomy (GTDB): domain Bacteria; phylum Bacteroidota; class Rhodothermia; order Balneolales; family Balneolaceae; genus Rhodohalobacter. Next base: position 64,507 of record JAFIES010000048.1, read on the forward strand.
ACACCTCTGCATCATTCACAAAAAGTGAAAAATCTGTATCAACCCGTTCGGGTGCGCTGGCTGCGCGAAAGTCGATGCCGGCCTCAAGCCAGTTTCGTACTTGCGATCGTGCAGAAGTTTGCAGTAAATGGCGGGAGCGGTAAACAAGAGGCTGGTTCAGTTCAAGATCTTTAGGATCGAGGATTGTGTAGGCTGTTGAGATGTGATGTTTCTGATCAACCGTTGAGAATGAGAGAGAAGCCTCGGCACCGCGAATGCGCGCTTCCGTGAGGTTGATGAACTGAAAAGCGCCTCTTTCAGCGATAAATGTAGGCTCAACCAGCCGCTGGTATTCATTCCAGAATCCGGTCAGTTCTGCTTTGATGCTCAGGTTAGATCCAATCAGGTTCATATAGGTAAAACCTGCTTCGTAGCCTGTGCTGGTTTCCGGCTGAAGCGCCAGGTTCGATACAAGCGGAAAAAAATCCTGATTGTTGAAAAATCGCTCGGCCACACTTGGCACACGAAAGCCTTTCCCGAGTGAAGTTCGCGCAGTGAAGTGATCGGTAATGGATAATGAGGCGCTGAATTTTGGGCTGAACTGCGTTGCTGTTTCTAACATGTGGATTTGGTACGCATCATACCGAAAACCGGCAGTGGTAGTGAGGCGGTTGTTCCAGCTGTACTCTGCCTGCAGAAAGAGGGCGCCTTCGGGCTGATTGCGAACCATCAGAGAATCTTCGCCCACAAACACATCCGAACGCACATAATTTTCATCAAAAGAGCCGCCTGCTGTAAGAATGATATGATCAGACGGCTGAATATTAACCTGTGCCTCCCCTCCATATCTCACGCCAACATTGTGGCGATCGGACGGGCGTACGTTCCCCTCTCTGTCAATCGGGCGAAAAGCTACACCAAAGAGTCGCCCTTTTACTGTGTATTGAACAGTTTCATTCACATTATGTGTGAATACCGGAAGTATGGTGAGCCGGTCAGACAGTCCGCGATTTGATCCCGATGCCGTATCTCCGGAAAGCTCAATTTGCCCGGGACGAAGGGGATCTCTGAGGCCGTTCCAGTATAAAAACTGGTAATTTCTGTTTCTTCGCGCACCGGAATAGAGGGAGAAATCGATGTTTCGGCCTATATTCCAGCCGAGTTTGGTGTAGAGTTCGGCCCCCTCCGTTGTATTATTCTGAAGGTAACCGGCATTGTCGATCAGTTTTCCGCTGATCCAGTACCCGAAGCGGCTGCCAACCTGGTGAGATCGCCCGAAGAGTAATCCGCGAATCGGCCGATAATCGGACGCCCCATCCCAGGACTCTTTCCACTCATCAAACCGTACCGGTTCGTAAACACCGCCAAAAAAACGGAGTGTGGTTTCGGGTTCCTCAGAAAAATCACTGGTGATCAGGTTGATAACACCTCCAAGTGCACCGCCGCCATAGAGTGCTGATCCCGGGCTTTTCAGTACCTCAATCTGCCGGGTTTGCGTGAGAGGCAGTCCATCGAAATCCATGCCACCCTGATCGGGACCCATCAGCGGAACACCATCAACCAGCAGGAGAACCCTGCTACCCACTCCATAAGCAAAGCCGGAAGACCCCCTGATATTTACCGAATTTCCGAGAACCTGTACACCGGGAACATAGTCAAGTGCCTGATCGAGCGAGGTAATATTTCGTGAGCTGATTTCGGCAGGAGAGATGGTATTCATGCTGACCGACACTTTTCCGATCAGCTGGCTTCTGCGTGAAGCTGTTACCACAAGCTCGCCGGATTGCAGGGTGATGGCGTTGAGCTGAACAGAGAGTGAGAGCGTTTGTCCGGCCTCGAGTGAAATAGTTTGGATATGGGTCTGAAAACCTACCATCGAAACCCGCAGTGTGTACTCACCCGGCGGTATATTTTGAAGCCTGAACGCTCCATCGGCATTGGTGGACGTTCCCCGCTGGATTTCGGGAAGGCTTACATGCACACCCGGCAGTGTTTCACCGGTTTGATGCTGAACCACCCCCTCGATGATTGCACTGCTTTGCCGGGCATCGGTATTCGAAACGGATACGGCCAGTATCACAAAAGATAAAAAAAGCGATATGATGAGAGTTGATTTTGCCATCATTGCTCCGGCGGGAAAGGAGGGAGGTTGTCAAAATCTACATAGATGGTAACCTCTACGGTATCACCCTCAATCATGATGAGGCCATCATTCTCTTCGTAAACACCGAGCGGCCGCCAATCAGACAGCGCGTTCGGGCCAAACTGATTCGCGATGATGTTGTACACATAGACACCATTATCGAGTTCGCCCACAAAAAACTCTTCCGAATCTACAAATGTTTGCAGGCGATCGCTGGAGCGCAAATTACCGCGAATAAATTCGCCTAAAATCTGGGTGAAATCGGTGGGGGTAAATGTAAGCGGTACAAAAATAAGTTCTCTGAACTGATCGGCCGGCGGCCAATCGCCCGTATAAATTACCGTGCCGGAAATGGCACCTGTAGGTTCAGGTTCGGGAGGTGGTGGTTCCAGGCCTCCTTCACATCCTGAAACAGCGAAAAAAATCGCAATGAGAAGAAAAAGATATGTGCGTGAAGGAGGCATCAAGGCATCTTTTTTTATTCAATATGATCATCCTTTCAGATGCAATCAAGAGTGGGGTAGAATTAAACTTTGGGTCATTAGGACTTAGAAAACTGACAAATAACTATTATCCGGACAAATCATTGTGTCTATTTGCTTTGATGGCGTGATTGGATTATTATCGGACATTATAATCGTCGGAGAAGCTGCCGATAAATACATGTTATAAAACCTTGCTATTCTGGAATAATGAGTCAATTTTTATTTAAAGTCGGATTTTTCATAATCACTGCTGTGATGTTTATCATCAGTTGCACAACAGCTGAAAACGAAATGGTCTCCGAAAATCCCTTCGATGGAGTCCCTGAAATTGAAATCAGTGAATCACTGGATATTACTGACGAAGCTGAGTCACATTCCTCTGCATTCTATTTTACCAGTAAATACTTTCATCATATGTTAATAGACAACAGAGGGCATTTTTTTATCTACAATCGTGGAAGTGAACCCATTTATCATTTTGATGATAATGGGGTATTTATCGCCACAATAGGAAGAAGAGGTCAAGGTCCTGGTGAATTTCAAAGTTGGCCAACATTTGATGCCATTTCAAGCGACACTCTTTATACTATGGATCGCATAGCCCGTATTGTCACTCGATTTGTGTATAGTAACGGAGAGTGGGCATATGATAACTCATTTACTGTTTCGGATAAAGAACAATACAGCCCCAATAAAATTCTGCAGGTTGACAATGAGCATTTAGTTATTGAATATTCACCAGATCTTAGCAGATTAATGAATCAATCGGATAACTCATCTCAGGCTACTAAAAAGTACGATCTTATAAACACGACTGGTGAATTAATTCAGGAAAATTGGCTTGAAACCCCTGTTCACGATCGATCAATTTACAGCAGTAGTAACGGTGCCAGAGCAACTCATATGCTCCCATTCGGTGGTCGGTCTATTATGAATATCGGGCCAAATAGTAATCTCTACCATCTGTGGTCCCCTGAGTTTATCATAGATATTTATGATCTCGATGGAAGTAAAATTAACAGTCTGCAACAACCCAGCTACAATTACAGTTTAAGTAGTGAAATAAGACAAAAATGGGTGGATGAAGCTGTGGGCGTACGAATGGGATCTGAAAGAGAGCAACAAGAGCTTGTGAAGCAGATGTTTGATGAAACACCAGAAACTGCGCCAGCACTCAGAGATATTCATGTAGACCGTGATAAAGAAAACATAATTGTACGCCGATATATTTTTGAAGATCAGGCGAATTGGATGTTGCTTGATTACGAAGGCAACCGTGTAGGAGTTTTTACGCTCGATGAAAACCTCAATGTATTTGGTTTCAGAAATGGAAAAATAATAGGGGCATTAAACAAAAAAGATGAACTACCAACAGTTCGTATTGTCACGTTGCCTCAATCGGTTTTATAACAATGCAAATCAAGCGGACGCATTTGCGTTTAGTTCTTTACTTTCAAGTTCTTAGCCGCGCCGCTTATTTGCCAGACCGTTATACCACTTCCTTGTCTTGCAATAATTCACCATTCTATGTAGTTTTATTATATAACCATAATGAAATCATTTTACTATGCCTACAAACATAACCATTCGCGATATTCCTGATGAGGTTTACAAGAAACTAAAGCAACAAGCGGAACTGCACCAGCGAAGTATCAATAGTGAAGTGATCTTCTATTTAAAACAAATGGTTCGCAGTCATCGCCCCGATCCCGATCAGATTATCGCCCGGGCGAAAAAACTCAAGCAACAGGCAAAAGGCTCCCTGACCCTGCAAGAGATCCAACAAGCGATTGATCAGGGCCGACCATGATTGTAGTTGATACGAGTGTCATTGTGAGTCTGTGGGTACCCAATGATATGGATGAGCTGGCATACCAGGTTTTGAAAAAAGATCCTGATTGGATCGCACCTTTGCTTTGGCGTTCAGAACTACGGAATGTATTGGCTCTATATCTCAGGAAAAATATTTTAGAACTATCAACGGTATTGTTATCGATGCAGGAAGCAGAACAATTAATGGAATCGAATGCCTATGAGGTGAATTCTACACAGGTTTTACACTTAGTCCATAATTCCAGCTGCTCTTCCTATGATTGTGAGTTTGTTGCTTTAGCAGACGATCTTGGTATTAAATTGGTATCGTTTGATAAGCAGATCTGCAGGGAGTTTCCTGAGATTGCTGTTCATCCCAAAAAGTTTGTAAACTAAATACAATACAGTGGTATAATCAGTGTTTCATGCGGACCGGTTCAGTATTTTTCCCAACATATTGTCGATTGCCCCCGCAGCAGAATTACCAAACCGTTATTTGTCTAAAACCAATTCTCTTCAGAATTATAGATATCGGTCAAAATCATTTCTCAGATATCTGTATTTTCGAACATGGCAAAAAAAGAGATTGATATTGAAATAGATCGGCTAACCAACTCTAAGAGCAACGAATGTTTATCGAAACCGTTAATGCACTGAAGCTTGTAAAGAAATACTTCCAGGATTAATTATCATGGCAATAGTAAAAGAACCCAAAGGAATCGATTTCGTTGTTAAGTCAGAACCCTGGTCTGATCAGGAGTTGAAGGAGTTCAGAAAACTGATGAAAAAGCAGAAATCCGATCTTGGTGAAAAAAAGCGATCGAAAATAAAAGAGAAAGTTAAAAAGGTTTCCAAATCTAAACAGCCGGCATAGTAACAGCCCTCCTGCTACGCCAAATAACAACCGCATCAAGGCGGGCATGCCTTGTTATCTCGCTATTTTGATGTGATGAGTTTGTAATTACGCCCTCCCCTTTTAAGTTGTTCTGAACTAATAATCCGGCATGACCGTTTAAGCAGTGGACCGTTATGTTTCTCAATCAGCTCTCCTCTTTTTCAGTAAATTTCTACTTGATTATGTTCGCATATATGCTAACTTTTCTTTATGCGCGTTATCAAGTTTTACAGAACTGAATCCGGTAATTGTCCGGTGGAAGATTTTTTGAAGGATCTTCCCGATAAGCAATCCAAAAAGATTGCCTGGACATTGCGCGTGGTTCGGGATCTGGAACAGGTACCAACGCAATATTTAAAAAAGCTGAAAAGCACGGATGATATTTGGGAAGTACGTGCAACCATTGGTAACAACACGTTTCGGCTGCTCGGGTTTTTTTGACGGGCCGGAGTTAATCGTCTTAACCAGTGGATTTGCTAAAAAGACGAATAAAGTCCCAAAACATGAAATTAAAACCGCTGAAAAGCGGAAACGAGATTATAACCGAAGGAAAGGACAATGAAAAAGGACGATCTTGAAATTTTTATCGATCAAAAGAAAGCTGAAAGCCCGGAGTTTGCCGAAAACTTTGAAGAAGGATATCTGAACTTCAAAATCGGAGTCATTCTTCGTCAGGCTCGTGAGCAGATGGGGGCAACCCAGGCTGAAGTTGCTGAGAAGCTGAATACTACCAAGTCTGTGATTTCAAGGATGGAAAATCATGCTGAAGACATCAAGCTCTCCACCCTAACGAAGTATGCAAAGGCATTGGGCAAAAAGGTTAAGCTCGAAATTCAGTAAATTCAAAACAAAGCAATGTGTTTCCTGCTGACCGGTTCTGGATTCTTGTTAAAATTCAATATTGGTAGCCCGGCAGCAGAAACACCCAGCCGTTATACAGCCTTAAACCCCATTCAAATTTTTAAAAAATGAAATACATCAAACTCATACTGATATCTGGTTTATTAATTTTGTTTTCATCATGTGTTGAAGAGCAGAATAACGAGAACAAGTTTGGGGAGTTTTCATTGGTTCCCGCTGAGTATTCAATTGAGATACCAGACAGCTTTAGCGAGAACTTCATAGGAGGTATAAGAGATATGACAACAGATCTGGAAGGAAACCTGTATTTGGTAGATCATCAATCAATGGATGTCAAAAAGTTTGACCGTGAAGGGGAAATGACAAATGTATTTGGATTGGGAAGAGGGAGTGGACCCGGTGAATTTGAAAATCCAATATCAGTGGCTGTTGATTCATCGGGAAATGTTTACGTGGCTGACATGTCAAGCAACAGGATAAATATCTTCAATTCTGAAAATGAAGTTATAAATCAATTTACCGCTGATTTTGTACCAGCAAGAATTGTCGTGAATGGTAATAAAAGCATTTATCTGATTGGCTTTCCAATGTTTTATGAAGGCGATTTAATTAAGAAATACAAGCTTGATGATGAAAATAGATATCAAAAAACAATTTCATTCGGTAAACGGCCCGAAGGAGTGGATAATAGTCTGCTGGCCAGGGCAGGTAATGTGGATCTGCTGACCCTGGATTCAAATGGAAATGTATACCACAGCCTCTGGTATCCTTATGAAATCAGAAAATATACACCCAATGGTGAGCTTTTGGATTCTTATACCAGAGAAGTTTCTTTTTTTGAAGACCCCCAATTGGATTCAAATGGAATTGTTAGATTTACATCGGGCAGCTGGGGTCTTATGCATTTGGATGGGGATACTGTGATCAATCAAATGTTTAAAATAGATGAAAACAGCGAGTGGACGTTTTATTTCGACGTTATAGATTTAAACTTGGGAGAACATATCGGACAAATATCTGAAGTTGAGACCGATTTACCTTTTAATGGACGATTAACGGCCATAGATAAAGAACAAAATATCTATATAGGTAGAAATTCACCTGAAGTGGAGGTTTTTAAATATTCCTTTCAATCATTTGTAGATTAAACCAGTCTTTGTGTGAATCAGCTTCTTATTTATTTTTTACTTAAATCTTTCCAGCGATTCACTAAATTACTTTCGTAGGGCTGTAGAACCAAGCAATTCCTGCTGACAGGTCAGCGTTACTTGCTCAACTTTTTAGTTGATTGCCCTTCAGCAGAAATACTAAGCCGTTAACGCACCCTTCTCAAAAACCATAAGCCTCTTATTTTCGTTATCTCACTATGTATTAATTTTGTACATTATAAATACGTTTAAAAAACTTCCCAATTATTATGGCCACAGCACGAATTGAATTAGACCAGGATATCCAGCCACTCTCCGAATTCCGAAAACATGCGGCTGATTTCATAGACCGGATCAAAAAACAGAAACGATCCATTGTTTTAACACAGCATGGAAAAAGTGCTGCGGTTTTGGTGGATGTATCTGAATATCAGCGAATGGTTGACAAGATCGACTTAATGGAAGAGCTGATCGAAGCAGAACGACAAATTGCAAGAGGTGATGTCGTTTCTCATGAGGAAGCGAAAAAACAGATTAAAGAAAACCTTGCTAAGTGGAAATAGTCTGGACCAATCAGGCACTACAAAAGCTCAATAAGTTTGTCGACTATATCGCCCGGGATGATGTAACCACAGCTGAAAAGTGGGCTTTGAAAGTAATCAAGAAAACTGATCAGCTTTTTGAGCAACCAGAATCAGGGCGTATAGTGCCTGAGTATAACGAACCGAATTTACGTGAACTGTTATTTGGAAACTATCGGGTGATTTACCGGATACGTAAAGAAGAGCACACGATCTATATTCAGGCTGTGTGGCATGTCAGGCAGGAGCCACCTAAATCGAGTGCGGGGTTGCGTTAAAGAGCTTTTCGTGCAGACCCATTGGATATCATTAACTCATAACAGCGCCTCATAAACCAAGCAATTCAACCGGACCCGTTTGCGGAGATCCATTATGCAAATTCAACCTATACATTACCGAGGACATTCATTAAAAAGCATTGGAGCACAGTGAAGAAATTTTTGGCGTCAAGCCCGGATTGTCTCACCCGAGCTTCTTCAGTGCCGTATCAATTCTTCTGAGTACAGTTTCTTTCTCAAGCAGTTCCATAGATGTAAAGAGATCGGGGCCAAATCCCTGACCGGTTACGGCAATACGCAGAGGCATCATCAGTTTGCCGAATCCCACGCCATGTTCGTTGATCACCTCTTCAAGTTTTGACTTGAGGGTGGCTGCTTCGAACTCTTCTTCCGATAGATCAGATATTCGTGATTGATAATCAGAGACAAGCCCTGCGCTGTCATCTCCCCACTTTTTCAGTGCTTTTTCATCATATTCAGAGGGATCTTCAAAGAAGAATATGCCCATGGTGATCAGTTCTTCAACTTTACTCACACGCTCTTTTACCAGGCCGATAGCTTTTGCAAGTTTCTCATCATCTGCTTCCAGAATCTGTTTGTTATCAGTAATCTCTTTTACTCGTTTTGCAAGCTGATGATTGGATTGCTCCCTCAGGTAGATTTCGTTGTACCAGAGTAACTTTTTATGGTTGAAAACGGCTCCGCCTTTGCTCACACGATCGAGTGTGAAGAGCCTGCACAGGTCGGGCATGGAGTGGATTTCACTGTCATCGCCGGGGCTCCATCCCAGAAAGGCGAGAAAATTTACCAGCGCTTCAGGTTCGTAATTTTGTTCGATGTAATCTTTTGTGTTGATGGGAATGCCTTCAGATTCTGCTTTCCGTTTCGAAAGTTTGCCGCCACTGGGCGACATGATAAGCGGAAGATGTGCCATTTTGGGGGGCTCCCAGCCAAAAGCCTGATAAAGTAAAATATGCTTCGGAGTACTGCTGAGCCACTCCTCACCACGAATCACATGCGAAATTTTCATCAGATGATCGTCCACCACATTGGCCAGGTGGTAGGTTGGCATTCCGTCTGATTTTAGTAAAACCTGATCATCCAACCCTTTCGATTCAAATGAAACATGCCCGCGGATCAGATCTTCGAACCGGATGGTTTCCCGGCGTGGCACTTTAAGACGAACTACATGCTCTGCACCTTCATCCAGAAGTTTTTGAACCTCATCCTGTGGCAGGGTCAGGCTGTTTTTCATTGACTGACGGGTGATAGAGTCGTACTTGGGAGATGGATTGCCCGATTTCTGAAGCCGTTCCCGCATCTGATCGAGCTCTTCGGTAGTATCGAAGGCGTAATAAGCCATACCTTTTTCGATCAGCTTCTCGGCATATGTTTTGTAGAGTTCTTTTCGCTCACTCTGCCTGTATGGACCAAACTCTCCGGGGTTTTGGGGTCCTTCATCCACCTCAATACCGCTCCACTCAAGAGAGGAGATAATATCTTGTTCAGCATTTTCTACGTAGCGGTTTTGGTCGGTATCTTCAATTCTCAGTACAAAATCACCCCGGTGATGGCGGGCAAAAAGGTAATTGTAGAGGGCGGTTCTGAGGCCGCCAATGTGTAAAAATCCTGTAGGTGAGGGGGCAAATCGAACGCGAACGTTTTCTTCCATTATAAATCGAGTCTCTTAGTAAGTTTTTATTACAGATTTTAAAAATACGGGGATTTCAGTTCGAAGGCTAATCAATGTTGCCGGCTTGTTTTGGAATGATGAATGGATTGTTTTTTGTACATTGAGTAATCACTGAATAAAATTACATTTCCATGGTCTATGCACGCATCCTGCTCTACCTCTCTTTTGCAGTAACCATCACATTCATATTTTCTGGCTACGGATATCAATGGGATATATGGTCATTGGGACTTGCATTTACACTGCTTCGATACAGCGCGTATGGCGCTATTGGAATTGCCGTTATAAGTTTGATTTCAATCTGGTTCCTGCGAAAATCCCGTGCCAGGGCCATTGCATATGTGGTAATCGCTTTTCTCTTTACCGGGATAATTAGCGGTACGGCACTCTACTGGCAGCATCGCGCGCAATCCGTTCCGCCCATACACGATATCACCACCGATTTTGACAATCCCCCCGAATTTTCTGCTATGGTAAGGCTTCGGGCTGATGCACCCAATCCTCATGAATATAATGCAGAACAGGCTTCTTCACAGAGGGATGCGTATCCAAATATTGAACCGGTTATTATCAATCATGATCTTCAGGAAGTGATGGATGCAGCTGTGATGATTGTCACACAGAGAGGCTGGGAGCTGGTTGCCATAAACCGCAATGAAGGCAGAATCGAAGCAACAGAAAAGCTGGCCTGGTTTGGGTTTAAGGATGATGTAGTACTTCGCTTCACGGAACTGGAAGATGGCGAAACAAGAGTTGATATGCGATCGAAATCGCGCGTAGGGCGAAGTGATGTTGGAGTTAATGCCCGGAGAATAAATAACTTTTTAAGAGATCTCGACATGGTTTTTAACTAAAAGCCATCTCTATCAAAAATAGCTGTTTAAAAATTGCTTATACACCAATCGTTTTTACCGAAATTAATTTGTTTAAAAAAACAAATCTCGGTTAATTGTTGCCATTATTCATTCAATTAAAACTCTCTGTACCATGCGAAACCTAAGGCTGCTGCTTACAATTGCTATACTCTTTTCTTTCACAAATCTTACGTATTCACAGGATACATATCAGCAACCCTCTCAAGAGCTGATTGATCTTGTTGATGGTGCCCGTAATCCATCGGTCAGTTTTTCGCCGGACCGATCCACACTGCTTCTGCAGGATGTGCCTTCTTTCCCATCCATCGCCGAGATGGCTCAGCCGGAGCTGAGGCTGGCCGGCATAAGAATCAATCCGAATACAAATGGGCCAAGCCGCCCTGGATATGTAACCGGCTTCACCCTTCGTGACATGGAGACCGGAGAAGATCGTGTTGTAACTGGTCTGCCCGGTGATCCTGTAATCACAAATGTAAGCTGGTCGCCCACCGGTTCTCATATCGCTTTTTTACTGAACACCGATCACGCTCTCGAACTTTGGATGGTTGATGTGGAAAGTGCTTCTGCAGGCAAACTTGCAGATGGTTCGGTGAATAACACCTATTACGGTTCGCCATTCAGCTGGACCCGGGATGGCGATGCCCTGATTGTACAGATGATACCGGATGAAAGGGGAGATGTGCCTCAGGAAAGTATGGTGCCAACCGGGCCTGTAATCCAGGAGAGCCTTGGCGAAGCAAGGCCGGCGCGCACCTACCAGGACTTGCTGCAGAACAGCCACGATGAAGAACTTTTTGATTACTATTTTACATCGCAGCTGACGGAAATAACACTTGAAGGAGCTGTTCGTAAACTGGGTGAGCCCGCTATTTACCGATCCGTATCGCTCTCACCGGATGGGAATTATTTGCTCGTAAACAGAACGGAGCGCCCCTATTCCTATCGTGTTCCTGCTTTCCGTTTTCCGCAAAATATCCAGGTTTGGGACCGGGACGGAAACCTCCTACATCCTTTCGCTGAACTGCCGCTGGCTGACCGTGTTCCGATTGCCTTTTCTGCCACAACCGAGGGCCCGCGTTCCGTAAGCTGGCGGAATGATGCACCCTCAACTCTAAGCTGGGTAGAAGCACTGGATGGTGGTGATCCATCCGTTGAGGTTGATTACAGGGACAGGGTTTTAACACTTGACGCCCCGTTTACGGGAGAACCGGTTCAGCATATTGATCTTGAATATCGATATTCCGGATTGCAGTGGAGTGAGGATGGATTTGCACTTGTTACTGAATTTTGGAGAGATGACCGCCATCTGAGAACCTGGAAAATCAATCCGGATGATCCCTCAGCAGAAACGCAGCTGGTTATGGACCGATCAACGGAGGACAGATATAACGATCACGGTTCACCTCAAATGAGGCGTTCACAGTTTGGTACCTGGGTATTGAATACAGTGGATGGCGGAGAGTCGTTACTTATGACAGGGATTGGCGCTACCCCGGAAGGAAACCGGCCGTTTTTATCCATATACAATCTCGAAACAAAGGAATCAACAGAACTCTGGCGCTCAGAAAGCCCCTATTACGAAATGATTGTAACCCTGCTTGAGGACGATGGTTCAAAGTTTATCACCCGCCGCGAATCAGTAGATATACAGCCAAACTTTTTTATTCGGGATATTGAAACGGATGAGCTGGAGCAACTTACATTTTTTGATCACCCAACACCTCAGCTCAGGGATGTGCACAAAGAGTTTATACAGTATGAGCGGGCTGATGGTGTTCAGCTTTCGGCTACACTTTATCTGCCACCCGGTTATGAAAAAGAACGCGATGGCAAGCTGCCCGTGCTTGTATGGGCATACCCGAGAGAATTCCGCAGTGCCGATGCAGCTGGTCAGGTTGCAGATTCTCCCTATCGTTTTGCCGGGATGAGCCACTGGGGCCCTCACTTTGCCCTTACCTTGGGCTTTGCAGTGGTTGAAAACGCAACAATGCCAATTGTTGGCGAAGGTGATGAAAACCCGAATGATACGTTTGTTGAGCAGCTCATATTTAGCGCAGAAGCTGTACTTTATGAACTTGAAAATCGTGGTGTGGGAGATCGTACACGTGCAGCCATTGGAGGCCATAGCTATGGAGCATTTATGACTGCAAACCTTCTTGCACACTCAAGGATATTCAGAGCCGGCATTGCACGAAGCGGAGCCTTCAACCGAACGCTGACTCCATTTGGTTTCCAGGCAGAGCCGAGAAATTTCTGGGAATCATCGGAGATTTATCTGAGTATGTCGCCATTTATGCATGCTGATGGAATTAAAGATCCCATTCTGTTTATTCACGGAGCGGAGGATAACAACTCAGGAACTTTCCCAATGCAAAGCGAGCGAATGTATGCTGCTGTGAGTGGCCTTGGAGGTGTAGCCCGGCTTGTGATGCTGCCTGAAGAGAGCCACGGTTACCGCGCAAGAGAATCGGTGCTTCATATGTTGTACGAGCAGTCGGAATGGCTGAACCGTTACGTGAAAAATGCAGAAGAGATAACAGTTGAAGCTGAATAATTTTTCGGCTGCTCCCTTTTTCTCACTCTGCAGAAACGGTATTATGATTACACAAAAACGATAAGTTTTCGAATCAGAAAACAGATCAAATCTTTATAATTTGAGTTTGATTCAAAATATGTCGAATAGTATCGATGAAAGTCCCCTCCTTTCCAAGTCTCTTTTGATCCCGAGACTTCGGGGGAGGGCTCATTTTTTGGACGCGAAGCGAATTTAGGGGTGGTTTAATCATGGAATTGTCCAAGTCATAAACTCAAGATCCTAAGGCTACCTCCCCTGTCCCCTCCTTACACAGGAGGGGTCATCTTTTGAACGCGAAGCGAAACGCAATAATCAACACTTAACAATCGAAGTCAGGTTTTTAATTAATAGCTTAGAAGTTTCATGAATCAGCCTAATACAATTCCACGTTTTCATCTTGCCTTTCCGGTAAAAGAGCTTGAGAAAACACTTTCATTTTATCGCGATCTGCTTGGTTGCAAAACCGGACGAAGCTCCGACAAATGGATCGATTTTGATTTTTGGGGGCACCAGGTAGTGGCCCATCTCAGCCCGGAAGATGCAGGTAAATCTGCTTCAAATGAGGTGGACGGCCACGAAGTACCTGCCAAACATTTTGGGGTTATTCTTGAATGGGATGAGTTCGACCGCCTTGCAACAAAATTAAAAGAGCATGGCCAGAAGTTTGTTATCGAACCGTATATACGTTTCAAGGGAGAACCCGGCGAACAGGCCACTATGTTTTTGCTGGATCCCAGCGGGAATGCGCTTGAGTTTAAAGCATTCAAAGACGAGAGCCAGATTTTTGCGGTTTAGTGGTGCAATCAACTGTTTTCCAGGAACGGGATGATTACATCGCCCAGGAATTGAAAGATTTGTCGCTGATACTGCCTTGAACCACTATTATTGAGGTTGGATGTAATTGATAAAACTGTGCCTAGCTCAGGCAGAATGATGATATACTGTCCGCCGTTTCCCCAGGCAAAAATCACATCATATTGATTTACCGATTTTCTCCACCACATATAACCGTAATCATACGGATTGAAGTTACTTCGGGTATATACCGAAATGGATTCTTCAATCCAATCCTCAGAAATTAACCGGTCCCCATCAAATCTGCCTCCATCAAGCAACAGCCGGCCGGTTTTTAACATATCAGCAGGTGTCATTGCCATATTATTTCCACCCATATAATATCCCTGTGGGTCGCGATCCCATCCGCCAATCCTGATATTCATTGCATTGAAGAGATAACGGTTGGCAAAAGCCTGTGTTGACATACCCGAAGCCCTCGTTAGAATTACAGAGAGCAGGTGTGATGTACCGGTGCTGTAGATCATCTCTCCACCCGACTCCTCAACCAATGGCTGATTGAGGGCAAATTGCCACCAGTTATTGCTCAGCACCCAGCGGCCATAATTTCTGAAACTGGTGGTTTCCAGTCCGCTTCGCATGGTTAAAAGATCTTTGATGGTGATGGCAGCTTTTTCCGGATCCGGGTTCTGCTCAAAATATTTCGGGAAATAAGTGCTGATTGGCTCCTCAACACTTTCGATGTATCCCCGTTCAATTGCGATTCCAATCAACAATGAGAGCACACTCTTGGACGCTGATTTGATATTCACATGCCTGTTCCGGTTCATGGAGCCCCGGTAATGCTCGGCGATAATCATGTGATCTTTTTGAATTACAATACTTTCAACTGAACCGATAGTAAAGATTTCTTCAATATTCCAATCTGTTTGTTGAGAGTATGCTGAATTTGAAATAAAGCTTAGGATCAGCAGGGTTGTAATATGGAACAAAAAACGGCACATAAGGGATGAGAAATTTTGAATATGAAGAGATTCATCATTTGTGTGATTCACAAGACTATTCAACGTTAAGCATCATAAATATCATTTCATTAAAAACCATGTAAATTTTAAGAATCTGATTTCGAGTACCCTCTGCTTATTGTATATTTGGCAAACCAATGACTTTTATGAAAAACACTATTCAGCTTTCTGTTATCCTCACTACTCATGCAAGGAGCAGTTACTTCCATGCACTGCTTGCCGATCTCCTGAAATTTGAACAAAAAGGAGTGGAGATTATCATCATTAATGATGCAGCCGATGTGGTTACATCGCAATTTATTGCAAGAGAAATTGAAAAAAGTGATAACGATCATGTATATCTATATGAGCATGCAGCGCCAATAGGCAGAGGCGCTTCTCTGAATGAAGCGCTGATTCATGCTAATGGAATGCTTGTATGGGCGCCACTTCGGGCCGATCGACTGAATGAGTCCCTGCTGGCCGAGGCTATTAGAAAATTTAAGGCAGATCCCGCTGCTTTTTGGGTTTTAGATTATAACCTGCCAAGAGAACCAATGGAGTGGTTAAAAGCAGCCGATGAGGGCGATTTACCTGATGACAGCTGCCTTATTTGGAACCGTCATGTGATCAAAGCAGATCAACTCTCTTTTAACCCATTTATGGATCTGCTGCATGGAGCAGAGCTTGCCTTTCGTCTCGCCAAAGAGAATGTGTGGTACAAAACCGATCCGTTTTTTGTGATTGCAGATGATCAGTCGAGGCATGCAAACTTGCCCGACCTCCAGGAGCTGCACTTTACCGCTCTGAGAATCACAGAGGAAGAAGAAGAGCGCAGGGTTATCATTAACGATCTGGCGGAGAGTCAGGCGAGAATGAACAGCCGGGTTACCGATGATGAGCTCCTGTTTCAGGCTCGGAGGGAATTACAGGGGGGTGATGCAAACAAATCCCTGGAGCTGATTAACAAATTTTTGAAACGAAATCCCAATCATCATGAAGGGATACGTATTAAGATTACATCACTTGAGAAGCTGCGCCGCCATGTTGAGGCAGCTGAACTGAAGCATGTTCTTCAGAAACAGAGTGAAAAGCCTGAGGAAGTAAACACACAGGATCAAGAGATTGAAGAGGAGCATTTGCCGAAAAGTGATCCAATGGAAGAGATTCCCGAAAAGCCTTTGGCCGCTGAACCAGAGAATATTCCTGCGGCTGATAGTAGCCCGGCAATTTCTGTGGTGATTCCAACAACAGGCCATGGAAAAACACTGCTTGAAGCTGCGCTCGTTCACTTGGAAGAGGCAGTTGATGCCGCCACTACCGAACTGATTATTGTAGATAATGCCAGTATTGATGACACTTTCGATTATCTCGGCCAACTGAAGAACAGCGGGTTTTTGAATATCAACATCATAACCAATCCGGCAAACCGCGGATTCTCAGCTTCTGTAAACCAGGGGATTGAAGCCGCTTCGGGAGAATTTATACTGGTGATGCACAACGACGTATTAGTAGAAAAAGATAGTGTTGATGCACTCATCCGGGCGTTTGACTATTCTGAAAATACCGCGGTTACTGCACCGGTTGTATCGGCAACAAATGTGCAGGCTCAGAGAAAAGATTCTGAGATTGCCACGGATGAAAAATTGATACCCACAGACAGGGTAGATAGTTGCTGTTTTATGCTGAAAGCAGAATATGGACTGGCGTTTGATGAAGGATACAGGCTCTGTTACTTCGATATGGAAGATTTTTGCCGCCAAATTATGGATAAAGATCTCTCCATAGTGGTAACACGCCATTCTGAGGTTGATCACAACAGAGGGGGTACCACAAAAATGATGGGCCTCGATCTGAGCCCTGAACTGAAGTGGGTCAACCGGGCACGATTTTATGAAAAATGGAACAACGACCGGGAGTTGAGCATGCCTGTTCAGGGAAGCCATCCGGAGCGATTTCGTGGTCTTGGCGCACCCGATAATCCCATGGAACCCGATGCCGATTGGCTTGCCATCGTTCGAAATTATCTGACGAGTGAAGTGCGAACAGAGATTTTGCGTGGCAAATGGACCGATGATGAAATGACAACCATTGTACTCACATTGCTCTTTGCGGATGAACGTGAGCTGCTGCGAACACTCGAAGACCGGATTGAAAAAATCACTCCCGATATATCACTTCTGATATTGTTTGTGAACTACTACTACAGAAAAAATATCTATTCCCGCTGCAAGCATTACATCGAGAAGGCAGAAAAGCCGCACGCAATTTTCGAGATGTATAAATTGAAAATAAAAGTGGCCGAGAAGGAGTTTGATGATGCGATTCCGCTTCTGAATAAACTGCTTGAGATGTATCCCACAAATCCGGACCTGTTCTATCTTGCCGGCGAACTCTACAAAAACAGTGACGATCAGGGGGAGGCAAAATCGTTTTTTGCCATGGCCAATCAGCTGGATCCGTTCAGGTTTCAGTCAGAAAGCTCTGCATTTGAGATCAAACTTTAATCGGTTTCAACTGAAAATATTCGTTCGGACAGTTCGTCAATAAACGGTTCGTGTTCCTCCTTCATGAACACACTTCGGAGAATTACAGCCCGGGTATTATCTGCTGTGTATTCGGGATACTTTTGCAGAAAATGATCTGCACCAATGGTGAATAAGCTGAGGTGAAAACCGGTTTGTTGATTCTTCATACCCGCCTCGAATATTTGCCGGCTGATTCGGTTCATCTCTTTTATGGATTTGATTTTTGGCTCTTTAAAGTATCCGGTGATGTCGAGATCAGGAGTGTTGTAGAGTTTCCATCCTGCCTGACGCGATAACAATTCTGCAAATTTGGTTGCGGCTGACCGGGTTTTGCGAAGCACACTTCCAAGACCGGATGAAGTAAGCGGCAGGAGCTGCAGTGTTGTCCAGAGAGCTGCAGCAGAAGCTCCCGCCCTTGAGCATTCAATACTGATTTCACCGAGATGAAGATCATCAGAGGTGAAATAAGTGTAAGGAGAGTCGTGTTTGAAGTACTTACCAGCTGATGCATCCCGAAAGAAAATACTGCCACAACCATACGGCTGCAAACCGTGTTTGTGAGGATCAATCACCACACTATCACACAGATGAAGTTGCTGCCACTGTTTTTTCGATGGTAACTCGTTTTCAATAATTTTGAAAAAACCGCCATAGGCAGCATCGGCATGTACCCGGAATCCAAACCGGTCAGCCATTTTAAGGATATCATCCAGTGGTTCCACAACTCCAAGGCCGGTGGTGCCCATGGTTACTACGAGGGTGCCAATTTTCGCTGCATTGGATTCAATGAAATCCAGATCAGGGCTGCCATTCAGATCAACAGGAATTTCGATATAATCACTTCGGAGCAGGTGGCACATTCTGCTGTGAGTGTAGTGCGCATTTGATGTGGCTGCGATGGCTTTTTCCGGATGAATCTCACGTGCAACAAAAAGCGCCTCAAGGTTGGCAACCGTCCCTCCGGATGTAAGATGCCCCAGGTGGTTTGAATCATACCCGATCATGTTTGCGAGCAGCTTCACCACCTCTTTCTCCATTTCAGAAGTAGGCGGGCCGCCATCAAGTGCATGATTGTTGGGATTGATAGTCATCGCAAGAGAGTAGGCCAGCCAAGCTGCAGGATGTGGCGGCTTAAGCATTTGGCCTGCATATTGGGGATGATGAAATGGGTAATTGCCTCTCAGTTTCTTTTCAAGCTCCGAAAGCACGCTTTCAATAGCATGGCTGCTGAGATGTGCCGGCAAATCACCGGATGAATCATCACCGTAAAGAGTCCGCCACTCGTCAATCTTTTTCAGGGCGCCACGGAGCAGCGGGAGATATTCAGAGAAATTGTTCAAAGAGTTACCGCAAGGTGAATGAGATTCCCATTGAGAGAACCTGGGCTACCTGCACTTCTTTTGAGAAATCATCGTCGTAAACCAGGTCGAGATTGAGCGATGCATTCATAAAGTTGTTAATGCGTCCAACCAGTTTGTTGGAAAAGTAGACATCGGTACTCCTGACCGATTTGCCAAAGGTGGTAAATGTATTGATACTTGTAGAAAACTGAACATTCGTTGCGAGTTCTGCATTAAAACTGGAACCAATGGTAAAACCGGCTTCATTCTTAAAGCGATCGCCCTCATCCAGGCCATATGTAGTGGATAGATTCTCATCTCTCACAAATGTTTGCTGCAAACCAAGACCGGCTTCAAATGTGAAATTATCAGATGGAATATAAGCCACACCAGCATCCTGACTGAAATAACCGGGTGCCATAAAATTTGAAATCAGAACATTCTCGCCTTCAGGACCGGCGCCATAGTTAAACCCTTTGTCGAACTGTGTTCGAATCCGAATATTTGCATAGGCTTTAAAATCAGATTCAACATCACCAAGATCGTACATAAACCGGTTTTTTATATAGAGGCGATCATCAATTTTACGGTTGCCTTCATCCTGAATTTGTGTTTTTCCGTAACGTGTATCAAACAGAAAGCCGTAAGAGAACCGATCTTGTTTGTAAGCAATGGTAAGTGTGGATCGCCCGGTTGCGGCTACATTATTCACACCGCCCTGAGACCAGTTTGAATAGGAGGCTTGAGATCCGTTTATGCCTACAGTCCAGGATGTGCTGCGCCCCTGTAGTGTATCAGGTATGGCGATGGAATCCTGGCCCAATAAGATTTCTGAAGAGATGAACAGAAAAGCAAAAAGCAAAAAGTATTTCTTCATGATTAGTCTGAAATTATTTTTTAATCAAAATTACGTTTTTGGGTTCGTTGTTCTCAAGCGTAAGTTCTACATGCTCGTTTAATTTTGTGGGAGCGTGCACACCCACAAATCCTGCCAGAAGCGGATATTTTCGATGTCCCCGGTCAACAAGTACAGCAAGAAGGATTTTATTGAAAACAGATAGTTGCGATATCTTAAGGATGGACTTAAACATCGTGCCACCACTAAATATCACGTCATCAATAATGACAAGTATATTATTTTCGTTCGGTGGCTCCGGAAAATTGAAAGGTGTTTCGTTGTCTGCATCTACCTGGTGGAGAGGGAGATCAGACCCCTGAATGTCGTCAAGATACTGTTTCAGCCGGCCGGCAATTGCAAATCCGCGCTTGTTTAAACCCACAAGAACTACCGGATTGCTTTTTGCCTCTTCCAGAATCTGGTAGGCCATTCTTTTTAAGGTGCGTTCAACCCTGTTCTTATCGAGGAGTATCATTGTATAGTAGAGTTAGTTGTTAATATCGCCAAAAATACAAAAAATGTGACCCGTTATTTAAATTGATGCATCGGGATTTTATCAGAAACTTCCTGAAAGGTAAAACAGAAAACATTGTAAATCGTTATATTACAGTGATAATTAAGAGGAGTTTTTATGAATAACAGAACAAAAGATATCGTACTTGCGGGAACAGCTTTTGCTGCCGGTATAGCTGCCGGTTTTGCACTTGCCCCCATCAATAGGAAAGAAAATCTCAAAGCGCTGCTTTCACAGCTCGAAGAGGTACAGGCTAAAACCCGGAGGCTGAACCGCATCATGAAGCTGCAAAGCAGCAAAAGCCTCCGGAACGTATCAGGCAGAGTAGAACGGGTGAGAAGAGAACTGAAAGAGCCAATACCGGATCTCTACAAAGCCACCGAAGGTTTGATGATGAGCCAGGATGATCTGATGCATGGCTGAAGCTTTCTCTGCATATCACGAGAATCTATTCCAGTGGATTTGGGAGCAGGTTGAGTTCGATTGCGGAGGGCTCCAAACAGATTGCGGGAAATCAATTGCAATCGGTGATGTTGGAAAACTAAACCACGGTGCCGGCCCCGATTTTTTACAGGCAAGGGTTTTTATTGATGGTTTGGAGTGGTTTGGTGCTGTTGAGATTCATAAATCATCCGATGATTGGTTTCGGCACAATCATCATCTTGACCCTAACTTCAACAATGTAATTCTGCATGTGGTATACTCTGATGAGGAAAAGCGCCGCGCAGTAACAGAGGCAGGTTCTGCCATATATACGCTTACCCTGAAACACCGCTTGCACAAAAGCTTGCAAAATCTGCTTGAAATTAAACAATCGAAGCAGCTGCCTTGCGGAGGGCACGTCTCATTTATTAATCAGAATGCTTTTGAGAAGCAGATCAGGATTGCTCACAATCACTATTTTGAGTACAAAGTAAAAGAGCTGTTAAACGGTTACCCCGCAGAAAAGCCTTTATCAGTAGCGTGGAAGTGGTGTCTGTTAACACAGATATTCAGCACACTCGGAATACCCGGGAACAGAGAGCCGATGCAGCAACTTTGCAAGCTTCTGCCGAAAAGTGGTGTGGCTGTGCTCTCATTCGCAGAGTGTATAAAAGAGGCGGGAGCTTTGGCTTTCGAAGGGTCTACCCTCAATTGGGTTTATGCCGGTATGCGCCCTGCAAGCAGGCCGGAAAAACGGGTGCAGCAGGCAGCTGCAATCTGTCACTCTCTGTTGAACCTTCCTCTCGGGGAATTTTTTCAATCGCCCGAAGAGAGTTGGGGTAAAATTGTGCAGGGTATTCCAAAGCAATACAGAGCGGGAAAGGGGAGAGAGCAATTGCTTTTCACCACAAATTTTTTACCGGCACTCTATCTGTTGGGTGATCTTCTTCACCATGATGCTTTAAGCAAATCCGCGAAGCAATACTGGATGGAAGGCCGCCAGTTTGTTCCTCATGAGATAAAAAAACCTTTTCAGCAGGCCGGTTTCAGGCTTGGAGCCAATGCTGGGAAGCTGGGGTTGGCGCATCAATTTAAGCGGTTTTGCAGTGAAAGAAATTGCCATCGGTGCGAGGTGTTCAAAAGTGCAATTCGTTCTTGATTGATTTCATATCTCTCTCTATCTTTGGTGTCTGTCAATATTCCGAAGATTGCCCGGTCGTCTAATGGCAGGACAGCTGGTTTTGGTCCAGTCAGTGGGGGTTCGAATCCTCCCCGGGCAACATCTACAAATAAAAGGATGCCAAAGCAGGTACTCCTTTTTTCTTTTTAACGAGACTACTCAGTTAGTTGGATACGCCATTAGCCATATTTGCGGGAAGAAGTAACCTGGCACTTTCCCGTGCCATTGCTGAAAGTTATGGCACCGAACTTGGAGAGGTGACTATAAAATCATTCTCTGATGGCGAGCTGTATGTAAAGTATGAGCAGAGTATCCGTGGAGAGGATATTTTCCTGATCCAGTCAACCCCGCCGCCCGGTGATAACATCATGGAGCTTCTGCTTCTGCTGGATGCCGCCAAAAGGGCGTCAGTGAAACGGGTTACTGCGGTTATTCCATATTTTGGTTATGCCCGGCAGGACAGAAAAGACCAGCCGCGCGTATCGATTGCATCCAAACTGATGGCGAATGTGCTAGTGGAGGCCGGTGCCGACAGAATTTTGACTATGGATCTGCATGCATCGCAGATTCAGGGCTTTTTTGATATTCCGCTGGATCATCTGTACGCCAGCCGGATTTTTATTGAGTATTTCAAGAAAAACCCGATTGAAAATCTGGTGGTTGTAGCGCCGGATGTGGGAAGTTTAAAAATGTCGAGAGCTTACTCAAAAAAACTGGGTGCAGGCCTGGCATTTATAGACAAGCGAAGGCCCAAGCAGAATGTGGCCGAAGTAATGAATATTATTGGTGAGGTTGAAGGAAAACACGTATTGATTGTTGATGATCTGATCGATACTGCCGGAACCATAACCAATGCAGCAGTTGCTCTTAAAGAGCGAGGTGCATTAAGCGTAATTGCAACAAGTACACACCCGATATTGTCGGGCCCTGCATATCAGCGGATTGAAGACTCACCCATTGATATGCTTTTGGTAACAGATACGGTTCCGCTCAGAAAGCCATCCGATAAAATTCAGGTGCTGAGCGTTGCCGGTATTTTTGCCGAAGCAATACAACGAATTCATACAAATGATACGATAAGTGCTCTATTTGATGATTAATCAATAATTGAAAACAAATGAATCAACCAGAACTATATAAACTTGAAGGCGAGAGCAGAGATTTAGGCAAGAGGTCTTCTGATCAGTTAAGGGAAACTCTCAAAGTTCCTGCTGTACTCTACGGCCCGAAAATTGAAGAAAACATCCATTTTGCAGTAAGCGAAATTGATCTTGAGAAAATTTTATCATCAAGTCAGACCAAGCTTCAGCTTCTTAATGTTAATGGCAAAGAGTACAAAACACTTCTCAAAAATGTTGAGTTTGATCCGGTAACAGATCGCGCACTTCACGCAGATTTTTACGTGCTTGATGCCGATACTCCGGTTAAACTGAAAATACCTATTCGATTGAAAGGTATTGCAAAAGGTGTGCGAGATGGTGGTGGCCGTGTATTCCAGCCGCTGCGTATTGTACGCATTAAAGTACTTCCCGATCGTATCCCGGCGCAGTTCGAACTGGATATTACCGCACTCAATATTGGGGATTCGCTGCATGTAAGCGAGCTGGATATGGAAGGTATCGATCCGCTTGATGATCCGAAAAGAACCATTGTAACCATTGCTCCGCCGAAATCTGAGAAACTCTTTACATCAGCTCTTGAAGATGATGATGAAGATCTCGAAGAATCCGCAGAAGGTGAAGAGGCAGTAGCGGAAGGTGAAGAAGCCGCTGAAGGTGAAGAAACTGAAGAGACAAAGGAATAACAACGTGATCTTTTGTTTATGGCACTGATAGTTGGCCTGGGAAATCCCGGAGTTGAATACAAAGGTACGCGCCATAACGTTGGTTTCGATCTTATTGATAAACTATCTGATAAATTGGCCATTACTCTGGAACAGGGTAATGGTCTTTTCTTTATTGGGGAGGGGCACTTTAAGAGTAAAAAAGTTACCCTGCTCAAACCCACCACATATATGAACCGCAGCGGGAAAGCTGTTTCAAAAGCACTTGCCCAGACCGGAGACCCCATCTCCGATTGCATGGTTTGCCACGATGATATACACCTTGATGCCGGGAAAATCAGGCTGCGTCCCGGGGGCAGCTCAGGAGGCCACAATGGTATTACAGATATCATTGATTCTCTCCAGACAAAAAATTTCCCGCGCCTTCGAATTGGTATCGGGAACGACTTTTCGAGGGGCCGCCAATCAGACTATGTACTATCTCCGTTCACAGATTCACAACAAATAGTGATTGATGAAGCACTTGAGGTTGCATCCGATGCAATTTTGCTGTTTCTTCGTGGTGGCATAGATCTGGCTATGAACAAGTTTAATTAAATGAAGACACATCGTTAACTGAAAAATCAATAACCATAATCATGTTAAACACAATTATATACTTAATACCGGCGGCTGGCCTTGTGGCACTCGCTTTTACTTATTTTAAATCGGCATGGGTATCTAAACAGGATGTTGGCACCGATAAAATGGCCCGAATTAGCAAGAGCATCTCAGATGGTGCTATGGCGTTTCTCAAGGCTGAATATCGGGTTCTGAGCATCTTTGTACTGTTTGTTGCCGTACTTCTCGGTATTCAGGGTTCCCTGCAGGTGGACTCTTCACCGTTAATGGCCTTCTCATTTATTATTGGTGCTTTATGTTCCGGTGCAGCGGGTTTTATCGGGATGAAAGTTGCCACAAAAGCTAATGTTCGTACCACTAACGCTGCACGCACAAGCCTGGGTGAAGGGCTGAATGTTGCATTTAATGGTGGCTCTGTGATGGGTATGGGCGTAGTTGGCCTCGGTGTTCTTGGAATTGGTCTCCTTTTCTTACTATACACAAATATGTTTGGTGTTGAGAATATTCAGCAGGTTCTTACAGTAATTACCAGTTACTCATTTGGAGCATCTTCTATTGCACTCTTTGCTCGTGTGGGCGGTGGTATCTATACTAAGGCAGCTGATGTGGGCGCCGATCTTGTTGGTAAAGTAGAGGCTGGTATCCCTGAAGATCACCCGTTAAACCCTGCAACCATCGCAGATAACGTAGGTGATAATGTTGGTGATGTGGCCGGTATGGGTGCCGACCTTTTTGAATCCTACGTAGGTTCAATTATTGGTACAATGGTACTTGGTGCAGCATTTATGGGGCTTGGCGGTTTTGAAACAAGCAACGAATTTGGCGGATTAAATGCCGTTCTTCTTCCGCTTGTTCTTGCCGGAGTTGGTATTTTTACCTCTATACTGGGAACATTCTTCGTGAAGGTTAAAGATGGTGGAAATCCACAGAAAGCACTGAATACAGGTGAATTTGTATCAGCAGGTATTATGTTAGTTGCTTCATTCCTGATCATCAACTGGATGCTGCCTGATCAGTGGGAATTTGCAGGGCAAACTCTCAGCGCGATGGGTGTTTTCTGGGCCACAATTTTTGGATTGGCAGCCGGTCTGCTGATAGGCCTTATCACTGAGTACTACACAGGAACCGGAACAAAACCGGTTTGGGGAATTGTGAAGCAGTCTGTAACAGGGTCTGCAACAAACATAATTGCCGGTGTTGGTGTGGGTATGATCTCCACAGCCATCCCTATCATTATTATTGCCACTGCCATTCTTGGAGCATACCACTTTGCAGGGCTTTATGGTATTGCCATTGCTGCCGTGGGTATGCTTTCAAATACAGGTATTCAGCTGGCTGTTGATGCATATGGCCCAATTTCTGATAACGCAGGCGGTATTGCCGAGATGTCTGAGCTGCCACCGGAAGTGCGTCAGCGTACGGATAAGCTTGATGCTGTTGGTAACACCACAGCTGCTATCGGTAAAGGTTTTGCGATTGGATCTGCTGCTCTTACTGCACTGGCACTTTTTGCTGCGTTCATCACTTCATACAACGTTGCCAATCCCGAAAACCTGCTGACCGGTATCGATATTACCATGCCGAAAGTAATGGCAGCACTATTTGTTGGAGCTATGCTCCCATTCCTCTTCTCTGCACTTTCGATGCAGGCTGTGGGACGTGCCGCTATGAAAATGATTGAAGAAGTTCGACGCCAGTTTAAGGATATTCCGGAACTGCGTGCTGCTCTCGATGTGATGACCAAGAACGAAGGCAAAGATCAAAAAGATTGGTCTAAAGCAGATCAAGCTACATTTGAAGCTGCCGATGGCAAAGCTGAGTATGCAAAGTGTGTTGAGATTTCAACAACAGCATCCCTCCGTGAAATGGTTGCTCCGGGACTTCTGGCCGTTATTGTGCCCGTCCTCTTTGGTTTTATTGGCGGCCCTGAAATGCTTGGTGGCCTTCTTGCAGGTGTAACCGCATCCGGTGTGTTGCTGGCTCTGTTCCAATCGAATGCAGGCGGTGCATGGGATAACGCCAAGAAGATGATTGAAGAAGGTGTTGAGATAGACGGTGTGAAGTACGGAAAAGGCTCAGAACCTCACAAGGCAGCTGTTGTGGGTGATACTGTAGGTGATCCGTTCAAAGACACTTCAGGCCCGTCTCTGAACATTCTTATCAAGCTCATGGCTGTTGTTGCTCTCGTGATTGCAACCATGATTTAAAACCGAGCTTTTTACACATTCGAAAAACCCCGGTGAGCGATCATTCGGGGTTTTTTGTTATGGGTGATATCTTATAATTCGAACCATCGAACTGCCCACTATACGATAAGTAAATTTAAAACAATGGATATTTTTAAACTGATATTTGAACACGACCTTCGCCTCGATCAGCTTCGGGATCGCCACCTCGACAGGGAGAATCAGGAAGTTTCACTGAGTATTGAAGATTTCATGAAGCCCGATCCCACCTACTCCAAATTTTACATAACGGGCACTGTACTGGATCAGCAGAAATTTGGATTGAACTGCCTGGCGAATTATAATTCCATTATTGATACACTTTCTGAAGCACTTAAGGAGTACAATCTCTTTTATGAGAATAAAAAAAGAAGCCTTAAGCATGTGTTGGAGAGTGCAGAAATTGGTGATGCAATTCTTTTGTCAAAAGGAGAAAAAATTGAATGGGATGCCGAGTCACTTAAGATTGACTCAGAGAGCAACATAGGCCATAAAAAAGCTGAGCTTGCAGAAGTTCTCGAAGCCGGCGATTTGGTACTTTATAAAGAACATGCACATCAGGGGTTTGATCTGCATCTTTTTTCACGGAAAAATATCTACCCTAAAATGTTCTATCGGTTGCAGAAACTTGTTGATCCGGAATTCAGGTTCTTCAGCATCAATGGAAAGAGAATCCGGTCGGAAAAACATTTCTATTTTGAAACATGGACACTGCATCGCCCACCGCACGGTGCCGAAGAGGTATTCCAGGAGACAGTACTCTGATTTATATTCATCCAATAATGTCCAAAATAATTTGCGAGCCTCAGCGAATTCATCTGCACACATTTACGAGAACCAATAGTTTGCCCAAATAGGCTTCTCGCTGACGGGCGCAGACGAACGCTGATGATTATCTCACATACCACCGTCTGCTTACCTCCGCGCAATCTTCTGAGAACCTCAGCGAGAAATAAGTAGGAAGGATGCATTTTCGGTTTGCTATAAAATCTATTCTAAAAGAACTGAAACGATGATTTTTTTGAACCTTGAAACGTTTTGGGCAGTGGTGATCTTCACCCTTTTTTCGAGCTGATCATGATTAGTCTGGGGCTGTTTTCCACTTCGAAATGCCCGCCGGTATAATCACCATAGACTCGTTCGAGGTTTAATCCGGAATCGAAAAGTACTTTCTTAAACCAGTTCAGATCGTATAACTTCACACGTTCCAGATATTCAACCTCTTTAGAAAGAGTTGGGCCGGAGAAATTAATTTTCTTAAAAACCATGCCATCCTCAATCTTTCGCTCAATTTTGAAGTTCAACTCTTTGAATGAACCGCTCTCTTCTTTTATTAAAGTCTTTTCGACCAGATGAGCATTAAAAAAGTCAATCAGAACAATACCATTGGGTTTTAGCATGCCTGAAATATTTTCAATGACTCTTGCGTTCTCTTCATCTTCAAGAAAGTATCCGAAGGTGGTAAAAAGGTTTAGAATGGCATCAAATTTCTTTTCAAGGGGATCCCTCATATCTCCCGAAATGAAGTCTATAGGAAGCTTCTTTTCAGAAGCAATTCGATTAGCCTTGGCGATTGCTTCTTCGGAAAGGTCTACACCGGTAACCCGGTAACCACGTTCCGCAAGGGTGATGGAGTGCCTGCCCCTGCCGCAACCAAGGTCCAGCAGTGATGGATTTGAGTTTTTTGGAATCTCCTTTTCAATGAGGTCTGCAAGTTGTTCAGCCTCATCCATGTTCCTGTTTGCGTACAATTTTTCGTATAAAGGGCTGTCAAACCAATCTTCAAACCAGCTCATAAATATGTGTCATCATTCAATTCAGATAAATAGATGTACGGCAGTTCCGAACGCCTTATCTTAGGCTTTTAATAATTATCTTGCAAAGAAAGCAGCTCAAATTTTATGAATTTTACTGACAAACTGCGCAAAGCCATTGCATCGGCAGAATCTTGCTTGTGTGTTGGGCTCGATCCTGATCCTGAGCGAATACCACTACCTCTGAAAGAAGCTTTCCCTGATGAGGACAAACAGATTCTTGAATTTTGCAGGCGGGTGATTGAAGCCACAAAACCACATGCGTGTGCATTTAAACCAAACACCGCATTTTTTGAAGCTCTCGGCAGCAAGGGGTGGGCCGTGCTGGAGGAAGTGGCTGACATGGTTCCGTCAAACCGTGTGCTGATTATGGACGCCAAACGCGGAGACATTGGGAACACAGCAGCCCGTTATAAGCACGCTTTTTTTGACAGGATGCAGGCCGATGCTATCACGTTAAATCCTCTGATGGGAATGGAAACCCTGGATCCGTTTCTGGATGACCCCCAAAAAGCGGTATTTGTTCTGGCGATGACATCCAACAGGGGGGCAGCCGATCTGCTTCAACGGAGATTTGAAGGGCGCCTGTCGCTTGGTGAGTATATCGCCGAAGAGCTTGCAAAAAAGATGAGTAAAAGTTCATCGCACCTTGGCCTGGTTACAGGTGCCACACAAACGGAGTGGATAAAACCGGTACTCAATGCATTCCCCGAAGCTCATCTCTTGATTCCGGGGATCGGGAAGCAGGGAGGTGATATTAAAGAGCTTGCCGGAGTATTGAAAAATCATAAAGGATTGCCGGTAGTTAACTCTTCGAGATCTGTGATTTATGCAGGTGAAAGTTCGCCGGAATGGATGGAGCTGGTCTCTGAAAAAGCGCTGGAACTGAAACGATCACTGCAGGAAATTACACGCAGATATGTCTGAGAAAAGATCTACAGTTATACTTTATACGGATGGAGCATGCAGCGGGAATCCCGGTCCGGGTGGCTGGGGGGCACTGCTGATTTTTAATGGTATCGAAAAAGAGATGAGTGGTGGCGAACCGCATACCACCAACAACCGAATGGAGATGCAGGCTGTTATTGAGGGGCTAAAAGCTCTCACCCGGCCGTGCCATGTGAAAATTCATAGTGATAGCGCACTGATTATCAATGCATTTACCAAAGGGTGGATTGAAAACTGGCTGAAAAAAGGGTGGAAAAAATCAGATAAAAAACCTGTAGAGAATAAGGAGTTGTGGCAGGCGATGATCAAAGAGGCAGAACCCCACACCGTGGAGTGGATAAAAGTGAAAGGGCACTCTACAGACCAGCTGAATAATCGCGTGGATCAGCTGGCTGTTGAGGCTTCAAAAAAGTACCAGTAGGTGGTGCTTATTCTGCGAACAGTTTTTTCAGGAACTTCTGGTATCTCTCCTTATTACGCAGAACAAGCAGAGGTATTCCAAATGCATAATTTACCATTCTGTCGGTAAAATCCTGCCGCATGATGCCGGG
Source organism: Balneolaceae bacterium (assembly GCA_020832415.1). GTDB lineage: Bacteria > Bacteroidota > Rhodothermia > Balneolales > Balneolaceae > Rhodohalobacter. The sequence continues at coordinate 94,456 of JAFIES010000048.1, forward strand.
TATTTTTTTGACTTTGGAGGCCACGATAATTACATCGGCGTGGCTGTTTAACACCTCATCATAAACTGTATCAGCAATTTTCCCCTTATTGTGCTTGCTCAGTTTTACGTTCACGCTTTCAGGTACATTGTAATCCCGGATAAATTTTTCTCTGTTCTCTTTTGTCTCGTTATCCACTCTATCTTTCTCCTTTTCCGACAACATATAGGGGAAAAATTGAGCACGATATTCATAAATGTGCTGTGCGGTTACTTTGGCACCTGTGCGTTCTGATAGTTCCTGCCCGGTTTTTAGCGCCTTTGCAGATTGCTCTGAAAAATCAACAGCTACCAGGATGTTTTCGAGTGCATGCCGGCTGTTTTCCGGAACAAATAGTATGGATGTAGCCACATACTTCAGGATTCGCTTTGGAATGATACCCTCTCCGGCATAACCTACTTTTTTTCCTACAACAAGAAGATCGGGTTCCAGTGAGTTTACCAGGTCGATTATTGCAGCGGTAGGCTTACCCTCCTTTATAACAACCCTTACTTCAGGTTCACCTTGTGTGAAATGAGCCTCAATTTTTTCATTGATTTCATTGCGTAGAAGATCAAAAAATTTCTCTTTTGTGTTGATCTCGGGAAACTGATCAATAATCTCGAGTGTGTCAGGACCCGATTCTACAACATGTAAAAAGGTAACTGTTTTAGGTTTTGAGACGGATGCAAGAAAGGATGTGTATCCCATCAGAATGTTGTCCATTTTTGTAAGGTCTACACATACCATCCAGTGTTTTGAATTTATCATAGTCGTTATCCTCAGTTATCTTTGTTTTGTTTTGACAGTAAGCGCTGAACAAGCTCTCTGTACGATTCCCGCTCTTCCTCTTTCGATGATGACAGATGTTCTCTGTATTCACGATTCATCCCTTGGTGCAAGCTGTAACACATAAACAGAAGCACTAATACGAATGGCAAACCGGTGCTTATGGCACCCGCCTGCAGTGCACCAAGCCCTCCGCCAACCAGCAATATCGCTGCGACACCTCCTTCAGCAGATGCCCAGAAAACCCGCTGCCCAACCGGAGAGTGCATTTTTCCACCGCTCGTAAGGCCATCAATAACCAGTGAGCCCGAATCAGAAGATGTTACAAAAAAGCTCAGCACAAGAATAATCGCCAGAATCGACATAAAAATGGAGAATGGAAATTGATCGAGTAGTATAAATAGTGATGTGGTTTGATCGGCTTCTACAGCAGCTGCAATTTCTGCAATTCCGCCCGTTTCAAGGTAGAGAGCACTGCCGCCAAATCCGCTCATCCAGAGGAAAGTAACCATTGTCGGTACAATCAAAACTCCCAGTACAAACTGTTTAACGGTACGGCCTTTTGAAATTCTCGCGATAAACATTCCTACATAGGGCGACCATGAGATCCACCAGGCCCAGTAAAATACGGTCCAGTCAGTCATAAAGCTGCCCTCTTCAAACGCCTGCGTCCATGTAGCGTAGGATGCAAAATTTTGAAGATAGTGCCCGGTGCTTTGTACAAAATTTCCAAGAATGTAGAGCGTGGGGCCAAATACCAGGATGAATAACAGAAAGAGAGCGGCAATCCGGATATTAAACTCACTCAGAACTTTCACACCTTTATCGATCCCCAGAACAACGGAAACAACCGCAATTGCTGTAACTACTACAATAATGATAACCTGCAGGGCTACCGTGTTCTCGAGTCCAAACACGTATTCCATTCCTGCACCAGCTTGTGAGGCACCCAGCCCCAGTGATGTTGCAAGTCCAAAGAGTGTTGCTAAAACGGCAAGAATATCGATAACATCTCCCATCCATCCATTTATTCGCTCTCCTAAAAGAGGGTAAAACACTGATCTGAATGATAATGGCAGCTTTCTGTTAAAGGCAAAAAATGCCAGTGCCAAACCTACAATTGCATACACAGCCCAAGCGTGCAATCCCCAGTGCAGAAATGTAACGCCCATTGCGTCGCGTACTGCTCCGGTTGATCCCGGTTCGGAATGCGGGGGATAGAGCAGGTGCCACATCGGTTCAGCCACGGCGAAGAACATCAACCCGATTCCCATACCGGCACTGAAAAGCATGGCAAACCACGCCATAGTACTAAACTCCGGTTCAGAATCCTGCCCGCCAAGGCGGATGGACCCAAATTTGCTGAAGGCAAAATAGAGAGAGAAGCCAATGAAAACATTAACTCCAATTACAAAAAGCCAGCTTGCCCACTCTGTAATGCCAACTCTTGCTGCATTAAATGCGCTTTCGGCGGCATCACCGGCGATAATTGTACCAACTATAAGCGCTGTTATCAGAATAACAGAGGGCCAGAAAACCGGGCCATGAATTAAAAATAGTTTTTTCTTTTTAGGTGATCCGGTACCTGATGATTTGTCCTTTTCGGTTGCCATAGATTATAGTTGATTAAAAATTAGATGTTACGATGTGTAACAAGTCATCAGAAGTAAAAACCAATGTTGATGTTAAAGCGGATGTTATATTTCGATTCGCCGATACCCAGGTCTTCATGTCCGGGGCCCACTCCGGTACCAAATGATTCGGTTAACCAGGGTTGATTTATGCCCTGTGCAATATCAAAATAGGTGAACACCGGCCCGGCAGATACCAATATGCCTGTGATATTCTGAATGGTTGATTCAAAATTGTTATCCAGTGTAAGCTCTGAACCATCAGCCAGCAAGGTAGTGCCTTGCCCCACACTGTTCTGCATGTAGCTGAAATCGTTGTAGAAAAGCAGATTTGTGATGGGCCCCCAGTCAACATCATAGGAATACGCAAGCCCAAGTGTGGCTATCCATGCCTCCGTTGAAACCTGATAAGGTATGGCGTAAGCACCCATAAATACAGTACTGAGCTCTTGTCCGTCATCATCAAAAGCATTCATTCCGTAATAGAGAAATTGCGGCTTGATGTTAAAATTACCTGAATTAAAATCAGCATGAACTGCAAAAGCGTAGCGGCTGTCAAATTGATCCAGCGCTGTATTGTAGAGCTGCCCATACTGCAGTGATGCACCGAACTCACCCGTATCAAACTGATACGCTCCGCGGATGTTGAACTGATTTCGCTCTGTTAGAGATGCATTCCCTTCCGGAATTACATCATACGAGTAACGACCGGGTCCGCCTGTGCCAAAAGCTTCGGGCGGACCCTCCGGTTCAGGCTGAAAAAAGTAGGCGAAATCCCATCGGAAATTGTCTGTGTAATGGGTGAGTTTCAGGCCCATATCGTGGTCATCTTCCAGGCCAACATAGTACGGAAGGCTGAACCACCAATTATTTGAGTTGTACTGGATGTTACCAAACGGAACCTGCGTAACCCCCAATTGCAGTTCAGTTCGCTCGCTGAAGTGATAATCGAGCCAGCCCTGTTTAATGAAATGGGTGCCAAAAGTGGGATAGAACCGATATTCAAAATTTAACCCGATACCTCCCGGATTATCGTACAGCACGTTGATTCTCCATGTATCCATTGTAAATGCCGAGCTGTTTGCATCGATATCGCTCTCGTAACTTTCGAGGATAATGTTATAACGAAGGGCACCGCCAACATGTAGCGATGGTTCATCATCAGACTCTTGCGCAAGCAGGTAATAAGGCAGAAGAGAAATAAAAATTGAAGAGAAAAAAATGATTAAAAGGTGAAAAGTATCTTTTTTATTAATCACATTAAGATAGTTAGTTAGCTTTTCAATTGAACTGAAAACACAAGGCGTATTTCGGGTTATTCCCGACATAAAAAATGAACGTAACTATATATTTTTTGCCTAAAGTATTTCAGAAAATATCCCAATAAGAATGAGCAATAGCAAAAAGAATTATCTTCTGAAATCAACACAACTCATTTATCTATAATTATTTAAGAAATATGCCCTGTCTGTAACAACAACTAAGGGTGTACAATTTTTAAATAAAATTAGAAAATTATGTATATGATTTTACGCTACCATAAAGTGCTCATTATATAGGATTGGAAGCTCATTTCACTCAAAAATTCAGTTGTAAATAGCGGGAATTATTCATCTGATATTAGAATTAGAATCATTAAAAAGATGAATCTTGTCTGGTTTAGAAACGATCTGAGAACAAAGGATAATCCGGTTCTCAACAATGCAATTAACTCGGGTAATACGGTATGTATTTACTGTTTTGACCCCCGTCATTTTGAGTCAATTCCCTGCGGTTTTCCTAGAACAGATACTCACAGAGCCCGCTTTTTGATTGAGAGTGTGGAAAATCTTAGGAAAAATCTTGATGGAAGCTTAATTGTCCGGATTGGGAAGCCCGAGGATATAATTCCTGAATTAATCGAAAAGCATGGATTTACATCTTTATGGTATCAGAAGGAGCATACATCAGAAGAGATACATGCAGAGGAGCAGCTTAAAAATAAGATCAGCCGGCCAATCCATCGGTTTACGGATCAGCTGCTCTATCACCCGGATGACCTGCCATTTTCATTTGATGAAATACCGGATGTATTTACTCAGTTTCGAAAAAAACTCGAAAAATTCGCAGAGGTAAGAGAACCGGTTGAGAAGCCGGTACAATTACCGGTAGAAATTATTGGTTTAGAACCCGGAGAGATACCATCTATACAGGATTTAGGATTAAAAGAACAGCAAACTGACCATCGGTCTGTGATTGCGTTCAAAGGTGGTGAAGATGAGGCATGGAAGAGATTAGAGCACTATCTTTTCGAATCAGATTCGCTTAGGGACTATAAGTATACCCGAAACGGCCTTCTTGGTGCAAATTACTCATCAAAATTTTCACCGTGGCTGGCACACGGCTGCATTTCGGCGAGATCGATCAATAAACAGGTAGAATTGTATGAGAAAAAGGTTCACAAAAACGACTCTACCTACTGGATGAAATTTGAACTGATCTGGCGTGACTATTTCAGGTACTCTGCAATGAAGTATGGCAACAAAATTTTTCAGCTTGGTGGTATTCAGCAAAAAGAGCTTAAGAAGTCAACCGATCCTGAAATTTTTCAAAAATGGGCTGAAGGCAGTACCGGAATCCCGTTTATCGATGCCAATATGCATGAGCTTAATCAAACCGGATTTATGAGCAATCGCGGGCGCCAGAATGTTGCAAGTTTTCTGGCTCAAAACCTCAATTTCGACTGGCGATGGGGCGCGGCATATTTCGAATCAAAACTGATTGATTACGATGTGTGCAGCAACTGGGGAAACTGGGCTTATAATGCCACGGTGGGACACGATCCGCGAAACCGATATTTCAATATTTTGAATCAGGCCGATCGGTACGACAAAAAAGGGGAATATGTAAGGCATTGGCTGCCTGAGCTTAAAAATGTACCCGCTGAATTTATCCATGAACCGCACCGGATAGGGCCGGATCAGCAGAAACTATTTGAAGTAATCATCGGCCGCGACTATCCCGAACCGATGATAGATCTTGAAGAGAGTTATGAGGAGATAAAAAATCAGCAGGATTGACGGGTTCAGTCATATGGTTCATTTTTATATGGAACCCATCTTATACAGGCTGAATTTAACATAATTATAAAATCGTACCTCTGATATGGCCTGGCGCAAGCATCCGCTTGTGCCCCGTGCCACTGGCTATCAACACCTTTTTAGTAAAATCTGTAATGATGGTAATGGTGATACAGGGCGTTTCATTTACAATGCAGAAGTTAATCTGGCGATGATCTCAGCATTGGTTCCATTGAGCAACAGGACACGACTCTCTTCGATGGTATAACTTTCAACCTTTTCGAGCAAGCGAAGGAATTTGGTTTCAGTGTCAAGTTCATCACAAGCCATTTTTGTAGATGCAATGGGGCTAAATGAAATCCGGTTATCTTCCTCAGCTGTAAATGTGCCAAAAAAATTGTTACAGCTGCCATTACCGGTCACCCGATTTTCTCCTGAATGAAAAACAATGTGCGGCTCTCTATAGTTTTCAACATGGATCTCTTCACCTTCTAACTCGATCAGTTTCCAGTAGATGTTCAGCAAATCATTGTCACTTTTATGCAGTATGTAATGGTCCGCTAAATCACCGGTGATTCTGTTCCCATCCATATCAAGCTGAAACAACCTGTTTTCCCCCACATGATAGAAGGCAGGCTGTTCATCCCCATCCAGACCGGACAAGCGGATGGTATTGCCATCTTCAAGCCAGCTGTAGGTATCCTCAATGGTGAAAACTTCGGAAGATCTGCCGGTGTAAACGGTTCGTTTCACAAAGTTCATCTCACTATCCAGAGTAATTTCAGTTTGAATTCCGGCACAATCTGCACAGGGAAGAATGCCCCGGTAGGTGCCGTCTACATCAAGAGCCAGCTGTGATGTGTGCATGTCGGGCGGAGTATCGGAAGAGGGTGATTCTGCCGGCTGCTCACCGGAAGTGCAGCCCAAAACTATACATATGAATAAGGTAGTAAGTGAAAAGATGGTGGTTTTCATTGATTGCCCTCAAGGTTTTTTAAGTCCGTTTATTCATTAAAAGAAATAATAAGATATTCGCAAATAAGAACACAGTTTCTTGAAAATGTTCCCATAAAAAAACCCGGCAAGAACCGGGCTTTTAATTGTTTTGCTATGATTGATACCTGATCACTCCTCATCCATATACGGATATCTCCACTCAGTAGGGGCAACGGTAACCTCTTTGATTGCCCGTGCAGAGAGCCAGCGCAGCATGTTCATCACGCTTCCGGCTTTATCGTTGGTGCCCGATTTTCGGGATCCGCCAAACGGCTGCTGGTTCACGATAGCACCGGTCGGTTTTTCGTTGATGTAAAAGTTGCCGGCACTCTGCCTGAAGCGATCGGCCATCATCTTCACAACAAAGCGATCTCTCGCAAAAATTGCACCGGTAAGGGCATAGGGTGAGGTCTCATCACAAAGATCCATTGTTTTTTCGAAATCGCCATCTTTATAGACATAAATTGTGATGACCGGACCGAAAATCTCCTCCTGCATCGTCTTGAACTTCGGGTTGGAGGTGAGGATCACAGTAGGTTCAATGAAAAATCCTTTGGAATCATCATATCCGCCACCTGCTATGATTTCGGCATCATCGGCCTCTTTCGCATAGTCGATGTAACCTGAAATCTTGTCGAATGCTTTCCGGCTGATGACAGCACCCATAAAGTTCGAAAAATCTTCAACATCACCCACTTTAATCTGAGCCACTTCTGCGAGGAATTTTTCCCCGAACTCTCCCCAGATCGATTCCGGAACATACATACGGGATGCGGCTGAACATTTTTGCCCCTGGTATTCAAATGCCGCTCTCAGTGCAGCCACCACAAGCTGATCAACATTGGCGCTGTTGTGAGCAAAGATAAAATCCTTGCCGCCCGTTTCTCCCACAATGCGCGGGTAGGTTTTGTAGTTGCCGATGTTATTGCCGATGGTTTTCCAAAGATGGTTGAATGTGCCTTCCGAGCCGGTAAAATGGAGTCCGGCAAGATTGGGATTTGCAAGTACGGGATCGCCCACATCGGGCCCATCGCCCGGCAGGAAGTTGATCACGCCGTCCGGCAATCCTGCTTCTTTTAGTATCTGCATGAAAAACCAGTTTGAAAAAACCGACTCTGTTGATGGCTTCCAAAGCGCCACATTCCCGCACATAGCCGGGGCCGATGGCAGGTTACCCGCAATCGCTGTAAAGTTGAACGGGCTCACGGCAAAAATAAATCCTTCAAGGGCGCGGTACTCCACACGGTTCCAGGTGCTATCGGGCGAAAACGGCTGCTCTTCCATGATTTTTGCAAGATACCAGGCACCAAATCTCAAAAAGTCAGCCAGCTCACCGGCAGCTTCAATCTCGGCCTGATAAGGTGTTTTCGACTGGCCCAGCATGGTGGATGCATTCATGGTATCGCGCCACGGACCGGTTACCAGGTCAGCGGCTTTCAGAAATACAGCTACGCGCTCTTCCCATGGCAATTCTGCCCACTCTTTCTGTGCTTCAAGGGCTGCATCAACAGCCATTTTTACCTCTTTTTCACCGCAGAGATGAACCGTGGCCAGTTTATGGTCGTGATTGTGCGGCATGATTACATCAGCTGTTCGGCCGGTTTTTACCTCTTTTCCATTGATGATGGCCGGAATTTCGATCACTTCAGACCGAAGCTCTTTCAGGCGTTTTTTGAGCGACTCTCGCTGCGGTGTTCCCGGGGCAAATGAAAAATAGGGTTCGTTTTTCGGTTCCTGGACATTGAAATAGGCGTTTGGCATTGCTTCTCCTCAGTTCGTTCTTTTCTTAGTAATTTTCTTTGGCACAAAGATAACGGTTTTGATTCGAAATTGAATGGTCAATCGAACCCATCACAGTGCTGAACAGAAAACCACTGATCGTTGCTCAGGGTTTGGTTCCGTTTTTCGGGGTTCGTATCATTCCGCATCAACACACTCAAAACAACAGATACTCATGGTCAAGTTACTGCTCATTTTCGCGTTACTATCATCAACCGTTCAAACAGCCGATGAACGCCTGCAACTGCTGTTTGATGATCACTGGGAATATTCACTGCAGACAAATCCGCTTTTTGCTACCGGCCAGGGCGACCATCGTTTTAACGACCGCCTGCCCGAAACAAGTCTCGAGGCACTTGACGTACGCCATCATGATACGCTCCGTTTTTTGAGCCTGATGGATAATATTGCGAGAGAAGAGTTAAGCGAAGAGAACCGCATTCATTACGATATTTTTAAGATTCAGCTCGAAAACTCTCTTCGGGCGTATGAGAATAACGATCATCTGCTGCCGCTGAACGGATGGTGGGATTACCATGCCACCTTTGCCGACCTGGGCAATCGCGTACCGCTGAATAACCACAGGGATTATGAGAATTACCTGGCCCGCCTGGAGGCTTTTCCGGAGTATAACAGTGGTTATCTGGAGAGAATGCAAAAAGGTATAGAGCTTGGATTTGTTAGGCCAAAAGCTGTTTTTGATGACTACCTTGCATCCGTAGCGGCACACGTGGTTGATGATGCATCGGATAGCCGTCTGTTTGAACCGTTTAAGAATTTCCCCGCTTCGATTGATGATGAGCAAAGAGAGAAATTACGGGAACGGGCTCAATCCGTAATTGGCAGCATTGTGATTCCGGAGTTTGAGAAACTGCACAATTTCCTGCGCGATGAGTACATTCCCGCCGCCACAGAAACCATCGGCATAACAGAGGTTCCGGGCGGTGATAAGTACTACCAATATCTGGTTGAAATGTACACCACGATGGAGATCACTCCGGAGGAAATCCATCAGACCGGCCTTGATGAAGTGGCCCGCATCCTTGCTGAAATGATGGAAATTGTGGAGGAGTCCGGCTTTGGTGAAGACTTTGACAGTTTTGTGGAGTTTCTTCGAACCGATCCCCAATTCTATGCCGAAACGCCCGAAGAGCTGATGAAAGAGACCGCCTATGTGCTGAAAATGATGGATGGCAAGCTGCCGCAGCTCTTTAAAACCCTGCCGAGGCTGCCGTATGGCATTATGGAGATTCCCGATTACCTGGCTCCGCGAACAGCCACGGCCTACTACAGCCGGGGTTCGGCCGATGGAACCCGCGCCGGCTTCTACGCCGTAAACACCTACGATCTGCCCAGCCGTCCGCTTTACGAAGTGGTGGCTCTTTAACTGCACGAAGACGTACCCGGCCACCATCTGCAGATTGCCCTGCAGCAGGAATTGGAAGATTTGCCCATGTTCAGAACGGTTGCCGGATTTACAGCATATACAGAAGGGTGGGCACTTTACTCCGAAATGCTTGGAGTGGAAGTTGGCATGTACGACGACCCGCTGGTAAATGCTCAGAGCAACTTTGGCCGGCTGAGTTATGAGATGTGGCGTGCCCTGCGCCTGGTTGTGGATACCGGCATGCACGCCAAAGGGTGGAGCCGCGACGAGGCGATCGACTATATGGCGGCAAACTCCGCGCTTTCACTGCACAACATCCGCTCGGAAGTAAACCGCTACATCTTCTGGCCCGGACAGGCACTGGCCTACAAAATGGGTGAGATCAAAATCCGCGAACTTCGTTCAAAAGCTGAAGAAGCACTCGGTGAAGATTTTGACCTGCGCGAATTCCACGATGTGGTACTGCTGAGCGGAGCCGTTCCGCTGAGTGTTCTGGAAGCGAATGTTGTACATTGGATGAATAATCAAAAATAGCAGGCAGTGAGATGTCAAAAAAAGATGCGAAGGAGTTTCGGGTAGAAGGAAAGAAAATTATCTGCCCGGTCTGCAGCCACGACTAATTTTGGACGCGCAGAACACTGATGAACACCCGAGGCGCCAGCTTTTTCAGTTTCGACTGGCTGAATCGTGATGCCCTCAACAAAATTTGTGACAAATGCGGGTATGTGTTTTGGTTCTACCGGCAGCACCTTGATGAGAAGTAAAATTATTGAACAAACAATTTAAAAAATGAGAATATGAAGAGAGAGATAAAACGAGTACTGCTGTTTACATCTGTTACGGTTTCGGTACTGCTGCTCATCGTAATAACCAATCAACTAATCCAGTTTTCGAATTTACTTGGCGGTATACATCCTCTGCTTGGGCAAGCCTCCCTAATACTCTTTCTGATAATGATTCTGGCGGCTGTGCTTGCACCTGTCTGGCTTTATATTAAACTGCCGGGCCGGTTAATTCCACCCGATTCGGATGAGGGGCCTGAGTTTAATAGATATATCGAAAAGCAATCAAAACGGTTGAACAGAAATCCAATCGTAAAAATGGATAAGGTGAGTGGCCTGGATGATGTAAGAGAAGCGATAAATCAGCTCAATAAAGAGTCCGACAAATCGATCAAACGGACAGCGAATCGGGCATTTATCACCACTGCGATTTCTCAGAACGGCGCGCTGGACGCACTTTTTATTTTGGGACTTCAATTCCGCCTGATCTGGGAAATTGCCCATATCTATGCTCAACGCCCAACAATCAAAGATCTGGGATATCTCTATACCAATGTGATGGTAACTGCATTTATCGCCAGCAGTATCGACGAGGCGGAGTATTATGAAATTGTGGAGGGATCCATGTCACAGGGTATCGGCTCGTTTGCATCGCTTGTTCCCGGCACTTCCATGGTGATTAACTCTGTAATAACCGGCAGCTCCAATGCATTTCTTACGTTGAGAGTGGGTAAAGTTGCACAGCAGTATTGCGGAACGCTAGTGAAGAAACGGCGGCAGTCCATCCGGAACTCAGCCACCGCTGAAGCTGCCAAAATGCTTGCCGGAATTGTATATGACGGAACCAAGATTGTGGTAAGCCATATTGGTAAAGCTCCGCTCCGGCTCGCTTCCAGGCCATTCCGAAGAGGGAAGAAAGAGGAGTGAGAAAAAGCCTGATTCGTAGTGTGACCCCGCCGGGACTTGAACCCAGATCTAAAGCTTAGGAGGCTATTGTTCTATCCGGTTGAACTACAGGGTCTTTTTCGCGGATCTGCAGAGAGTAAAAATATAACTCATTGCAGTCATCAATAACTATGGTAAGTGCTTATTCCCAAAAAAGAAACCGCTGTTTGTTTTTGGATTATTATATCAATTATTCAATATTAGAATAGAACGAAATACATACATCAATATGAGAGCTTTTTGTTTTAATATATCCATCATTTTATCACTATTACTTTTTCTCTCCTGCGGTACAGACAGCAATGATGATGATTCGGACCGCAATGATAATGATTCTGACCGTATTGGAAATATTTTAGAATTTGAACTGGCCCCTAATGGTATCACCGTACTATGTGATCATGCCGAACCCGGAGATCTGGGTGTTGTGGAGGGAGTAAAGTATGAGGCTGTGGATAATGATTTGTTACGACGAAGGATAGATGAAGGAAGTGATCTATCAAAGGTATGTGTCTCCCTGGTAACGGATATGAGTGAATTGTTCTATGATAACCGGGATTTCAACCAGCCTATTGGAAATTGGGATGTTAGTAATGTAACAGATATGAACCGGATGTTTTTTGGATTTTCTATCAGAACATATCCGTTTAACCAACCCATTGGTGAGTGGGATGTTAGCTCCGTTACAGATATGAGTGAAATGTTTTCAGGCTCTTCATTCAATCAACCGATTGGGGATTGGGATGTAAGTTCCGTTACAGATATGAGTTGGATGTTTAGATTTTCTCAATTCAACCAGCCCATTGGTGAGTGGAATGTACGTTCTGTAACAGATATGAGGTCGATGTTTTCGGTTTCTGAATTCAATCAACCTATCGGGGAATGGGATGTGAGTTCCGTTATTGATATGAATAGTATGTTTGCTTTGTCACAATTCAACCAATTCATTGGAAATTGGGATGTGAGTAATGTAACAGATATGGGCAGGATGTTTAACCGTTCAGCATTCAATCAACCAATTGGAGATTGGGATGTGGGGAGTGTAACAAATATGGAGTCTATGTTTAGCAGTACTCAGTTTAATCATCCAATTGGAGATTGGGATGTGAGTAATGTAACTAATATGAGCCGGATGTTTCTCGGTACAGGGTTCAACCAACCCATTGGTGAGTGGAATGTAAGTTCCGTTACGGATATGAGTTGGATGTTTAGAAGGTCTCAATTCAACCAACCTATTGGTAACTGGGATGTAAGTTCCGTTACCAATATGGGAATTATGTTTACAGACTCGCAATTTAATCAACCCATCGGAGATTGGGATGTGAGCTCAGTAACCAGTATGTATGTTATGTTTCAACAAGCTGCATTCAATCAGCCTATCGGAAATTGGGATGTGAGCAGTGTTACAACTATGTACGGTATGTTTTATGAAAATCTTGTCTTTAACCAACCCCTTGGCAATTGGGATGTGAGCTCTGTAACAACAATGTATCATATGTTTTGGCACTCAAATTTCCACCAACCCATCGGGGATTGGGATGTAAGCAACGTAACCGATATGAGAGGCATGTTTAGAGATACCCGTTTTAATCATAACATTTCAGGGTGGTGTGTTGAGAGAATTGAAACGGAACCTGAAAATTTCTCGCATAACAGCCCGCTTGCACCGCAAAACAAGCCTGTCTGGGGAACCTGCCCGGATTAACCTCATCTCAATCGTAAAGAGTTAGGAAGCTCCATTTAATTCTATATTTGTATGCGACTTTTTCAGAATTGGTTCGTCAATATTTCAATACATTTGTGGATGAAAACCTACACAAAAAGTAGCATGTAATGCAGAGATCCCGATGAAAAAGAAATATCTGCCCGAAAAAATCTGCCCGGTTTGCAACCGTCCGTTTACCTGGCGCAAAAAGTGGGAGCGCGACTGGGAGAATGTGAAATATTGCAGCGAACGGTGCCGCAGAAATAAAAAATAGGGGTAGTTTGATTGATGATTCTGTGCATAAGCAGGATTTCAATTCGTTATCTTTCAACCATGAAACCACTTTTTTTACAGATAGTATTTTTTGCCCTACTGTTTGCCGGAAATACAACAGATTTTCAGGCGCAGGATTTGGATCGGTACACATTCCAGTCGCGCCATATGGGTACGCAGATCAGCATCATTCTCTATGCAGAGAACGATTCCATCGCAAAAGAAGCGTCCGATGCAGCATTTGCCCGGATTGAAGAGCTCAACCAGATCATGAGTGACTACATTGAGGAGAGTGAACTGAACCGGCTTTCACGAAAATCGGGCAGTGGTGAGTGGATGCCGATCAGCAGCGATCTGTTTGAGGTTTTGGAAGAATCGATCCGGATATCGGAGAAAACAGACGGACTATTTGATGTAACCATCGGCCCGTTGACCCACCACTGGCGTTACGTTCGCATGCATCCGGAACCGGTCTATCCGGATGAAGCCACCCTCGATTCATTAAGAAATCTGGTAGATTATCAAGCCATTGAATTGAACGAAGGGCTGCAGAGCGCCCGGCTCAACTCGAAAAATATGCAGCTCGATTTTGGCGGGATTGCAAAAGGGTACGCCGCACAAGAGGCTATTAATATTTTGAAAGAGTTTGGAATTGCATCCGCTCTGGTTGATGCAGGCGGAGATATCACCACGGGCAGCACACCACCCGGGCGGGCCAGCTGGGATGTGGCCATTCCCAAAGGGAGGGTGGACGGTGACATGAAATTCAGTACCGTACAGTTTTCCGGAAAAACGCTCACCACATCGGGCGATATGTATCAGTTTGCCATCATTGACGGGCAGCGATATTCCCACATCGTAAACCCGAAAACCGGTTTGGGATCCACCGATCAGATCCAGGCAACGGTTCTCTCATCAAACGGAATGTATGCAGATGCATTTGCATCAGCCCTAACACTGATGGACCCCGAAGAGGGAATTCGGCTCATAGAAAAGATAGAGGAGGCCGAAGCACTCATTTTCCGGGAAGTAGATGGCGAAGTAAAGCAGTGGATGACACCGGGAATGGAAGTTCTTTTAAAATAGAGATCTATTTATTATATAGTTAGTAAGAACTTCAACTGAAATCCAATCTAATAGTATGCTACTGTCAAAGAGATTGTTTCTACTTATTCTGCTAAGCTCCATCTTTTTTCATTCAACACTGCTTGCCCAAACAAATGAGGAAGGTGGTGTTGAGGATATTGAAGAATTTATTCGAATGGCGTGGGATGAAATTCGGGAAGCAGAATTTTCTGACAGCCTGCAGATCGAATACTCGAATCAGATTTTCAGCTATTTTAAAGAGAACAAGGGACATGAAAATGAAGAGTTCATCTTTTCATCGTTTGTGATGATGTGGGGAAATACAGGGCATGCAGAACATCTGGATGATTTATATGAGATGCTTGATGACGACTCACCCCTCTGGAACCACGCCATCAACTCTTTGGGAAATCTGTATCACAGAAATGAAGATCTGGAAGCAGAAGTGTTTATTGAGAAATTACACGAGCTCGAACATAGACTTACCGACCCAATAAGCCTTTCACAGCTTATGACCTACCTCACTCGCCATTACAAAAGAGAAGGTGATAATGAGATGGTGCTTGATTATGCCCGAAAGATGATCGAGCTGAATGCAAGTGATTGGTTTGTGGATTTTGGGCTGGGTGAAATTTATGAGCTGGAATCCCTTCAAATCGGTCAGTACGCACCTGAACTTATTGCTGAAACCATTCGTGGTGAGCCTGTTTCACTGGAGGATTACAGCGGACGATTTGTACTGCTCGAATTCTGGGGAAGCTGGTGCGGTCCCTGTATCCCTGAAATACCCTATCTGAAAACCGTCCATGAAAGCTTTGAAGATGACCAGCTCGTAGTGATCGGGATAGCTCTGGATCGTGATACAGAAACGGTTGAAGCATTTATGGAAGAGCACGAAATGACCTGGCCGCAAATTCTTCAGGCAGACATGTTCAATGGCGAACTGGTGAACGCTTTCAACATTGGAGGTGTGCCTGCTATGTACCTCGTTGGTCCCGATGGGACAATTGTTACCCGCAACCTGCGTGGTGAGGAGATGGTTGAAGAAGTTTCTAAACTGGTGTTAGACTATTTTGATTAATACACTTCGGGGATGCATTTCAACTGCTGCCTCGATTCATTACCAAACCAATACAGATTCAGGCCTCGACATGCGCTCAATGTGAGGTTTAGTGTAAAGTAGATATCGTAATCTGAATTTTCTGAGATTTAAATCAAATCAAACCTCAAAATCATCGGCTTTAAGATACGCCTCAATTAATTTAAGCTCGCCTTCAATTCCTTCTTCCGATTTACCGTGCTCCATACCAACAATACCATCGAACCCCTTTTCATACACAAATTTAAAGATGTTACGGTAGTTCACCTCTCCGGTGTAAGGTTCATGGCGTCCGGGATGGTCGGCAACCTGCAGATACGGGATCTCATCCCAGGCGCGTTCCATATTGGGAATCATATTTCCTTCTGTAATGGCTTGGTGATACGCATCATAAAGCACCTTGCAGGATGGGCTTCCCACATGTTTGCAAATTCTGTACGCCTGTGAGGTTTTTGTGAGAACCATTCCGGGATGGTCTCTTAAAGTGTTTAGAGGCTCAATTACCATCACAAGATTATGAGGTTCCAGAATTTCGGCTGCCCGCTTCAGGGCGTCAATCACCAGAAGCTCCTGGTAATCCATATCGAGCTGAAGATTTACAAAACCGGGCACAACGGTCATCCATTTGGCGCCAACTCTCTTTGCTACATCAACAGATTCGCGGATCTCATCTAAAAACTGGTTCAATTTTTCATCATCACCGCTTGTGAGGCTTGGCTCGTGCCAGTAGATGGTGTGGGCTACAAATACACCCATCGTCATGCCGGAATCTTCGAGCTGTCGCCCGATTCGCTCCTGCATATCAATTGTGCGGCCCTTCATACCGTTATCCTCAAGTCCGCCAAAACCAAGATCGGCCATAAATTTCAGCTGATCGATCGGATCATTCCCTGCATGTGCCCTGAATGTGTTAAAGTTAGGGGCATATTTCAGTTTAAAATCGTGTTTTTGGAGCAGATCCTGCGGATTCAATTCTGTTGATCTATTGGTTGAGAGTCCGGATCCTGTTGCGAATGCAGTGCCGGCCATAAGGCTGTTTTTAAGAAAGTTTTTTCTGTCCATAAGTTTGAGCTTTTACGAATTGGATGTTCAATTTATTCTGTGTTCAGACGTACGAATCATTTTGATATCGGGCATATCTCCAAGATATATAAAATATTGAGAGTCGGTAGTTTAGATCAAAAAAAATCCGCAGAGGATCTCTCCACCTGCGGATTATAAATGAGGCAAGAACCAAAACAAAAATTAATGAGGCCTCGATACACCCGGAACCGGTACAGGGTAGTATCCGTTTTCGTCGGGAAGAACCGGGGGTTCCATATCCCAGCCTGTATAATCCGGCATCAGCTGTGCATCAGAATTGAGTGCCTGATCCCAGGTAATCATTTGGCCGGAGTAGGTTGCCATTCGTCCCATCACAGCTGTGAGGGTGGTTTTTGCTCCGTAATCGATATCATCAATCACTTCACCCTTGCGGATAGCAGCAAACAGTTCATCGTGCTCCTGCTGGTATGGGTTGGGATTGTCGGTGCCATCATGGTCATATCGGATAATTCCATTTCTGTCGCGAATAATTGCGTTGTGAGATGAATCGGTATTTACATTACCGCGGGTTCCCTGGAAGGCTTCTGCCACTCGAGAGAATGTATTCTGCTGATGGCGGCACTGTGCAGAGATAACGGCACCGCTCGGGTAGGTGTACTCCACAAAGTGATGGTCAAAAATCTGTCCATATTTTTTGTCGATTCTCACTTCACGGCCGCCCATTCCCTGTGCCGTTTCGGGATATTCTCCGATAAACCAGTTGGCCACATCGATGTTGTGAATATTCTGTTCCAGAATGTGATCTCCGGCAAGCCATGTAAAATAGAACCAGTTTCTTATCTGGTATTCCACTTCGCTCATGTCCGGTTCACGCTCGCGTACCCAAACGCCGCCATCATTCCAGTAAACCTGTCCCGAAATAATATCACCAATCTCTCCGTCGAGAATTCGCTTATAGGTTTCGCGGTAGTTGTTCTGATATCTTCTCTGAAGCCCTAGTACCATATTCAGTTTTTTCTCGCGGGCTTCGCGGGCGGCATCAAGCACACGGCGAACCCCGGGAGCATCGGTAGCCACAGGTTTTTCGATAAACATGTGCACACCGGCTTTTACAGCTTCTTCAAAGTGATCGGGCCGGAATCCCGGGGGGGCAGTCAGAATTACCACATCAGCCAGTGCTGTTGCGTGCTTGTATGCATCAAATCCCACAAATTTATGCTCTTCGGGTACATCAAGCCTGCCGGTTTCAAGATGGCGCTGTGAAAGGGCGTTGTAGCTGGAGTCGATCCTGTCGCGAAACAGATCGGCCATGGCAACTATCTTCACGCCGGGATCAGCAGCCAGTGCCTGGTTTGCAGCACCGGTTCCCCGGCCTCCGCAGCCAATTATGGCAACTTTTAGTGTATCACCACCGCCTGCATAGGCTGAAGCCCCAACAGGAAGGCTGCTCAGAAAGAGTCCTCCACCGGCCGCGAGTGTCGTTTTTTTCATAAAGTCCCTTCTTGTAATACCTTGCTGCAACATATTTTTCTTATTCATGAGTGTATTTATTTGGTTGATGTAATTCCGATGTTATGGTTCGTTTTAGAAGTAGTCTTGAATGGCTTCAATCCAATATTTCTCCATCTCTTCAACGGTCTCAGGCTGATCTTTTGGCATCACAACCCGAAAACCAACGAAAGGTGCATTGGTATGCCACCACATGCTTTTTGGCAGCTGCGGATCGTTCATTTTCCATGCAGGACTTGAGCCTCTTCGATTCAGGCAGCTTGCTGCTTCTGCTCCATCCATCCAGGAGCCGCCTCTGGTTGCACGGGGGTAGAGCTGATCGGGTGCGAACATGGGGTTCACGGCCGGCTCATTACCAAGCTGAGCAAAATAATCCTCGTGATACTGGTCGAAGGTCCATTCGGTAACATTTCCGAGCATATCATACAACCCGAATGCGTTTGGTTCTTTTGTTCCAACACGTGCATAACTTCGGTCGCTGTTTCCTCTGTGCCATGCGTATCGATCGGGATTTCTTGGTGGCGTGTACTGTTCATTGGCACCGGCACGGCAGGCGTACTCCCATTCGGCTTCGGTAGGCAAGCGGTAGAAATTTCCGGTTTTTACGGTAAGCCACTTTGTAAACATAAAGGCTGCGTAGTGTGTCATGTTGATGGCGGGATATCCATCAGACCCCATTCCAAGACTGAGGTCTCCATACGCAGGTGATGGTGTTGAAATCACATCGGCAGGAATTTCGGCTTCCCGGAGCACTTCAAGAACTTCATCGGTTAATGTTGGTGATGAGGTGGCATCGGCATCAATATCCACATCATAAAATACCTGCCACAGCTGCCGGCGGATATTCTCAATCGATTCGTTGGCGAAAAGATTGTATTGATTCCAGGTAATTTCGTACTTGCCCATCCAGAAATCGTCCACAACCACTTCATGTTCATTCCCCATCATAAAGCTTCCGCCGGGAACGGGCACCATCTCGATCACTTGGGGTGTTCCTGAGATCTCTTCAGTGAACGGAGCAAAATCGCTGCTGTATTCAATTACTGCTGTTGCTGCAGATTCAGCGGGAGTTGCGGCATCATCAGGTGTTGAGGCGGTTTCGGTGGAGGTGCATCCAAACAGTAAAACTACAATCAAAAAAGGTGATAAAATGGCCGTTACTTTTAAGGGAGACATACGTCGGGCGGTTTTGAATGGCTTAAATCGTTTCATTGCATTACTTCAGGTCATTTTCGGTTAACAAAAGGTGTTTCAGAATGTACTGATTACTCTTGTTCTATAACTGTTTGATCTTGTAAAATAACATACATAATCAATTAATGAATTAAGGTTTTCCCTGAAATAATTCAAATCAAATGATGCTTTTTTACACTATATCAACGCCCGTATTTGTAAATTCTTGGATGATCTGAGTATTAAAATCCTCTCTCAAATATTGAATCGACTCTAAGTCGATGATTATAGTGCTATAAATCTATTTTAAAGATCAATTAAGAAGACGATTATTTGTTCGTTGATGGATGAAAAAGGTTCTTGCTGTTTTTAATCAGAACGGGATTTACTCGGCTCCTGTTAAATAAAGAAAGGCTAATTACATTGGAAAATTATGGAATATCGATTTTTAGGACGATCGGGTTTAAAAGTATCAGCACTATCATTTGGTTCGTGGGTTACATTCGGGGATCAGGTTGATGAGAGTATTGCTTACAACTGTATGGTTGAAGCGTACGATGCAGGCGTAAATTTTTTCGATAATGCAGAGGCGTATGCAGGCGGAGAATCCGAAGTAATGATGGGAAACATCATTAAGAAAGCCGGCTGGAAACGGACTGACCTTGTGCTGTCCACAAAAATATTCTGGGGAGGTGAAGGCCCAAACAATACAGGCTTATCATATAAGCACATTATTGAAGGAACCGATTCTGCATTAAAACGAATGCAGACCGAATATGTGGACCTGATATTTTGCCATCGCCCGGATATTCATACACCCATCGAAGAGACCGTATGGGCGATGAATCAGGTAATTCAACAAGGTAAAGCGTTTTACTGGGGTACCAGTGAGTGGCCCGCTGAGATGATCAGAGAAGCATACCACTTCGCAAAACGTGAACACCTTCGTCCGCCTCTGATGGAGCAGCCTCAGTACCATATGTTTCATCGCGACAGGGTTGAGCAGGAGTACGCCTCACTCTACGATGATATCGGCTTGGGCACCACCATTTGGAGCCCTCTTGCAAGCGGACTGCTTACCGGGAAATACAACGATGGGATCCCTGACGACAGCCGCCTGGCCCTCGAACAGTACGACTGGCTCAGAGAAACTATACTTGAGAGCGAACAGGGACGGGAGAATCTGAAAAAAGTGGAAAAACTCGCCAAACTGGCAGATGATGCCGGGCTTAAATTACCGGAGCTGGCACTGCTTTGGTGCCTGAAAAATCCCAATGTAAGCACGGTTATTACCGGTGCATCCAAGCCGGAACAAGTTCGCCAGAACATGAAATCTCTCGAAAAAGAACACATCCTTACGGTTGATCTGATGGAGCGAGTTGAAGAGATCCTAGACAACCGCCCAAAACCCCCGCAAGATTTCAGGCCATAAGTCAATTAACGTTATTGAATTTGGCAAACAGGAAGTTCCCCTCTTTTTCAAGTCTCTTTTGATCCCGAGACTTCGGGAGAGGGCTCATCTTTTTACCCGCGAAGCGATCTAGGGGTTGTTGAATCAGGCAGAGGAGCTAATTTTACAAATTGTAGTCCATCTCTGAGTGCTGTAACCACCCCTAACCCCTCCTTACGAAGGAGGGGAGACTCTTTTCATAATTCTTGTGTAGAACTCATATCTGTTTATAGGGATACCATATCCTTCTCCATAACAGCTTTCAATAGCAGATCAGCGATTTCGCGGGTGTTGGAAAGAGTGGTGCCGGGCTCTTCCGTGTAGAGATCGGCGGTGCGTAATCCGTTTTTCAATACGGTCTGGATGGCATTTTCAATATTTTGAGCTGCATTCTCCAGGTTCAGGGAGTATCTGCACAGCAGAGCTGCTGAAGCCACGGCTGCAAGCGGATTGGCAATCCCCTGACCTGCAATGTCGGGAGCTGAGCCGTGTACCGGTTCATAGAGCGCATTCTCACCACCAAGACTGGCAGAGGGAAGCATTCCAAGAGATCCTGTAAGCATGGAAGCGGCATCACTTAATATATCACCAAACAGATTTCCTGTTACCATTACATCAAACTGCTTGGGGTCTCGGATGATCTGCATCGCGCAGTTATCCACCAGCATGTGAGAGAGCTCCACATCAGGGTACTCGTCAGCAATTTCGAGAATCGATTTTCTCCACATTCGTGAACTTTCAAGTACATTGGCTTTATCTACAGAGCAGACACGCCCGTCTCGTTTTTTGGCGGCTTCAAAGGCAACACGGGCAACACGCTGCACTTCTGAACGGCTGTATTTCATGGTATCTACAGAGTAGGGATCACCATTTTCTTCGGAGGTGTATCTCGGCTCCCCAAAATAGACTCCGCCCGTCAGCTCCCGGACAATGAGAATGTCGGTTCCTTCTATCACTTCCTCTTTGAGGGTAGAGGCACCTGCAAGAGCCGGGTAAACCTGAATAGGTCTGAGATTGGCATATACTCCAAGCTCTTTTCTGAGTTTTAACAATCCGGCTTCCGGGCGCTTGTCGGCGCTGAGGTTATCCCATTTAGGGCCGCCGACGGCGCCCAGAAGCACAATTTTTGTCTGCTTGCAACTTTCTAAAATCTCATCGGTTACCGGCATGCCATGCTGTTCGTAGCATGTACCCCCGAAAGGATGTTCCGTGACGTCAATGGCTACATCAGCCTGGCGGCAGGCCTCTTTCAAAACGTTAACAGCCACTGCTGTTACTTCGGGGCCAATGCCATCACCCGGCAGGGTAACAATATTCACTTTTTTCATTTAGCAGGTACCATTCCATTTTGTCGTGCATATTCAAAAATTCCGCCGGCATGCACAATGTCTGCCACACTTCCCAGCGGTTTGATGTTGTACAATTTATCCTGCGTAACATTTTTCAGGGTATGATTTACCTGGTCTATTTCCAGTTCATCACCTGTTTTTACCTCCTTGCTGAGGTCTTCGAAACTTTCGAAAGGGATCAGAAAACCGCCATCCACAGAATTTCTGTAAAAGATACGTGCATACGTTGGAGATACAATCGCCTCAATACCTGCTATTTCAAGGCATGCAGGAGCATGCTCTCGCGATGATCCGCATCCAAAATTATCGCTTGCAACGATGATCTTGAATTGACTTTCTGTTTCACCATCTTTGGTGAGCGGAATATTCCCTTCCGGAAGGCCCGATTCGGCAGAGGGTACACCGGAAAGTGCATATTTTCCGTACAATTTTCGTTCTTCGGGATCTTCAAGGCTATATACAAGATGTGCTGCCGGGATGATCTGATCTGTGTCGATATTTTTTCCCAATACAAAGGCTCTTCCTTTGATGGGTGCAGAGTTTTTACTCATGTTATTTTTTAGATTCTATCGTAATTAAAAATTTGGTTAATCTCCTTTAGAGAGGTGAAATGTTCGTTTTAGCTACTTGCCGGTTCAACACACTCCTGATGATTTCGCTTATCGCTTAATCATTTGTCCCCTCTCAAGAGGGGAGTTTTCTCAAATCACCGTTTCCTGGATAAAAACCCTTGGATCAGTAATCACACCGGTTACTGCGGATGCAGCCACGGTATAGGGTGAAGCCAGATAAACCTGAGACTGTTTTGAACCCATTCTGCCCGGATAATTCCGGTTGGTTGAAGAGATACATACCTCTTCATTGTTCAGCCGCCCGAAGGTATCGGATGGCCCGCCGAGACAGGCCGCACAAGATGCATTTCCAATCTTACAGCCGGCTTCACGGAAAATATCGATTAGTGGCGTGCCGAAGATGGTTTCGGTTTCCAGTGCGCGTGCAATTTCCGTTGTGGCAGGAACAATGTATGTATCCAGTTTTACCTTATTACCGCGGATAATTTCAGCTGCTGCACGAAAATCAGAAAGTTTCCCGCCGGTGCATGAACCAATATAGGCGCGGTCAAGATATCCGCCCTCAACTTCCTCAACCGTTGCTTTATTATCGGGGCTGTGGGGTTTGGCCACCATCGGCACCATATCTTCAAGATTATAGTGATGGATACTGTGATATTTTGCATCGGGATCGCTGTACACTTTCTCATAAGGATGATCGGTACGGGCTTTCACATAAGCTTCGGTTACTTCATCAGGTTCAACCACACCATTTTTCCCGCCGGCTTCAATAGCCATGTTGGTGAGGGTCATACGATCTTCCATGGTAAGGGCTTTGATGCCCTCTCCTGCAAATTCCATCGTACGGTAGGTTGCGCCATCTACTCCAATATCACCAATAATTTGAAGAATAATGTCTTTAGCCATCAGGTAGGGTGGGAGTGAGGTTCCTTCAAAAACAAACCGCATGGTCTCGGGTACTTTTACCCAAAGTTTGCCGGTGCCCATAATAAAGGCAGCATCGGTATTGCCGATTCCCGTAGCAAACTGGCCAAATGCGCCGGCTGTACAGGTGTGCGAATCGGTTCCGAAAAGCACTTCGCCGGGCCGGGTAAAGCCCTCTTCGGGAAGTGCAACGTGACAAACACCCTTATAGGAATCTGTGCCCACATCGTAAAAGTAGGGGAGATCTTGTTCAGCGGCAAAAGCGCGCAGTACATCTACATTTCGGTTAGCATATTTATCGTTTGTGAAAATGTAGTGATCGGGGATAATTACCAGTTTGTTTTTATCCCATACTTTGGCATTCTCACCAAATTGTTTGTGAAAAATACCGATTGCCGGTGGTCCGCATACATCGTGAGTCATCAGTACATCTACATCAACCCACACATTGTCGCCGGGGGATACCCGGTCTCTGCCACTGTGTTTTGCAAGAATCTTTTCAGTTAGCGTCATTCCCATAATTTATGGTGTTGTTTTGATTTGTCGGTTTTTATTTAAGTTCTTTTGCACACCCGCGCAGTTAACTGCCGGAGGCCATTTTTTGTGATGGAGTTTTAGAAATGTTGTTCATAATCGAGATGATCGACACCAGGTCGTGATCTTCCACTACCTTTTTCTCATCAGCCAGTTTGGTTACTTTTACATAAACACTGTTCAGATCTTCTTTGCTGAGGTAATAGCCAAGCTCTTCCAGTTTTTTACAGAGAGCAAACCGGCCTGAATGCTTTCCTATCACAATTTTATTGCAGGTTAATCCTACCGATTCGGGTGTCATAATTTCATATGTGAGCGGATTTTTCAGAACACCATGCTGATGAATTCCCGCCTCGTGAGCGAAGGCATTGTCGCCTACAATCGCTTTATTTGGCTGTACACCTTTGCCGGTAATCTGTGCCAGCATCTGGCTGGAGGGGTAGATCTCCTTTGTATTTACCGATGTGGTGTAATTCATAATATTTTTTCTCGTTTCGATGGCCATTACCACCTCTTCGAGTGAGGCATTTCCGGCACGCTCGCCGATTCCATTTACGGTGCACTCAATTTGCCTTGCACCGTTTTGAACTGCCATCAGTGAATTGGCTACTGCAAGGCCCAAATCGTTGTGGCAGTGCACACTGATTACGGCTTTGTCGATATTCGGGATCGTTTCATTCAATGTTTTGATCAGCTCTGCATATTCCCAGGGAAGCGCGTAACCAACGGTATCGGGTACGTTAATGGTTGTTGCACCCGCGTCAATCACAGCTGTGAATATTTCAGTCAAAAATTCAGGATCACTTCGTGATGCATCCTCAGCGGAAAACTCCACATCATCACAATGGGTTTTTGCATATTCAACTGCTTTAACGGCCGATTCAAGCACCTGCTCACGTGTTTGCTGAAGTTTGTACTTCAGGTGGATATCACTTGTGGCTATGAATGTATGGATGCGCGGTTTTGCTGCATGCTGCACTGCAGATACAGCTCGCTCAAGATCAACCTGCCGGGTTCGGCAAAGAGCTGCCACAGTGCTTTTTTTGATGATTTTTCCAATCTCTTTAACAGTTTCATAATCGCCATCTGATGCAATCGGAAAACCGGCTTCAATCACATCAACACCCAGTTTTTCGAGCTGTAGGGCAAGACGAAGCTTTTCAGGCTTATTCATGCTGTAACCCGGTGACTGCTCACCGTCTCGAAGGGTGGTGTCGAATATTTTAATGTGATTGTCCATGACGTTGTGTTTTGTTGGTTTGTATTAAAGCTCTGTTGGTTTGGCGTTTCCGTTTCAGGTTTTTGATTCGGCCAGTTTAGGTTTCTGTTTCGGTTTGCTGTTTTGATTCATCAGAAAGTAGATTACTCCTTCAGAGAGTGCCTTCCAGCTTGCATCGATAATATTTTCTGATACTCCCACAGTACCCCAGCTGATGCCATCTTTGGCGGAGTCGATCAGCACCCGCACTTTTGCACCGGTGCCATCTTTTTCGTTGAGCACACGAACTTTATAATCCTGCAGATGCATCGATGAAATTTCTGGATAGAATTCACAAAGTGCCCTGCGCAAAGCTGCATCAAGAGCGTGTACGGGGCCATTTCCTTCAGCCGCACTGAGTTCAATCTGGTCGTTTACGCGAACTTTAATGGTAGCTTCAGAACGCGACTCTCCATTGGCATTTCGCTCCATAATCACTCGAAATCCTTCCAGCTTAAAATAGTCAGGTGCATTATTGGTGAACTGTTTCACCAGCAATTCGAACGAAGCTTCTGCAGCTTCAAACTGATACCCTTCATTCTCAAGCTTTTTGAGCTCCTGTACAATTTCTGAACTCTCTTTTGAATTTTTGTCGAAATCGAAACCGAGCTCTTCAGATTTGTACGTAACATTGCTTTTTCCGGAGAGATCCGACACTAAAACACGCCTGCTGTTACCCACTTGTTCCGGTTTTATGTGCTCGTACGTCTGCTCGTTTTTAATAACAGCACTCACATGAATGCCGCCTTTGTGTGCAAACGCACTCTTCCCTACATAGGGCTGTTTGTTATCGGGCGTGAGATTTCCGAGCTCACTCACAAATTTGGAAAGTGTAGAGAGCCCGGCCATCTGTTCATCGGGAATACATTGATAACCCAGTTTGAGCTGCAGGTTAGGTATTACCGAACAGAGGTTTGCATTGCCGCATCGCTCTCCATACCCGTTGATGGTTCCCTGTACGTGAACAGCACCGGCTACAACCGCGGCAATGGCGTTGGCTACAGCAAGTTCGCTGTCGTTATGGGAGTGAATGCCGATTGGTGAAGTAACTTTTTCTGCCACTTCATTTACAATGGCAGAAACTTCATGCGTTAATGTGCCGCCATTTGTATCGCAAAGCACCAAAACATCAGCGCCTGCAGCCTCAGCTGCCTGTAACGTTTTGATGGCATACTCCGGACTGTCTTTGTATCCGTCGAAAAAATGCTCCGCATCATAAATCACCTCTTTTCCGTGATTTTTCAGGAATTGAACAGAACCTTTAATAATGTTGAGATTTTCTTCAGGTGTGATTTTTAATGCTTCGGTTACATGAAGCAGCCACGATTTTCCAAAGAGAGAGACGGCCGGTGTTTCTGCTTCAATCAGTGCTGCAAGGTTTGGATCATTATCCGGTGTATTACACGCCCGGCAGGTGCTTCCAAATGCAACAATTTTTGCATTTTTGAATGTGTGTTTCTTTGCTTTATCAAAAAATGCCATGTCTTTCGGGTTGGAGCCCGGCCATCCGCCTTCTATGTAGTGGACTCCAAACTCATCAAGCCGTTTGGCAATCCGGAATTTATCTTCCGCCGAAAAAGATACCTTCTCACCCTGCGTGCCGTCACGAAGGGTGGTGTCGAATATGTGGATGGTTTTTGGCATTTTTGAGTATTTAATTTTTAGAGTGAAGAGGAGGTTTTGGGAAAATATTTTCTAAACTCCCCTGTCCCCTCTTTTATTGGCGGGGAACTCCTTACTTGCTTTGGATAATCATCACGACTATTCAGCAGGTTCGGCCTCTTTTTTGTTTCCTGGAATCCAGTCCATCATGGAGCGCAGCTCTTTTCCGATGGTCTCAATTTTATGGTCGCCGAGTTCAGCACGCATGTTGCTGAGATTTGGCAATCCTTCATCATTTTCATCGAGCCACTCTTTGGCGAAAGCACCACTCTGTACCTCTTCGAGGATGGTTTTCATTCGCTTTTTGGTGTCTTTATCAATCACCCGCGTTCCCCGGGTCAATCCGCCATACTCTGCAGTGTCGCTCACGGAGTAGTACATTCTTTCGATACCGCCTTCGTACATCAGATCAACAATAAGCTTCAGTTCGTGGAGGCATTCGAAGTAGGCAATCTCAGGCTGATATCCGGCTTCCACTAAAACTTCAAAGCCAACTTTTACCAGTTCTGACGCCCCGCCGCAGAGAACGGCTTGCTCGCCAAAAAGATCGGTTTCGGTCTCTTCTTTAAATGTGGTTTCCAAAACACCTGCACGGGTTCCACCAATCGCTTTTGCGTAGGCGAGTGCTGTATCTTTAGCCGTTCCTGAAGCATCCTGGTAGACAGCAAAGAGACATGGAACGCCGGAGCCTTCCGTGTAAACCCTCCTTACCAAATGGCCGGGGCCTTTTGGTGCAACCATAAAAACGTCCACATTTTCAGGTGGCACAATTGCATCAAAATGGATATTGAACCCATGAGCAAACATTAATGTGTTACCGGCTTCAAGATTCGGCTCGATGCTCTCTTTGTAAACCCGGCCCTGGTGCTGATCCGGAATTAATACCATTACGATATCACCTTTTGCAGCAGCTTCTGCAGTTTCATATACATCTAATCCCGATTCTTCGGCCTCTTTCCATGATGAGCTCTCTTTTCTGAGCCCCACCACTACATCAATTCCGCTGTCTTTAAGGTTCAGTGCGTGGGCGTGGCCCTGGCTTCCGTAACCAATTATGGCGACGGTTTTTCCTGATAAGAGATCGAGGTTTGCATCTCCGTTATAATATGTTTTCGCTTTCATTCTTTATTTGTTGAGTTAGGTATTTTCTAAAATTGTATTCTGTTAATTGATATTCACAGCGCCCTGAAACTCCCGTTTAAGGGCCACACTGCCGCTTCTCGACATTTCTGCAATTCCATAAGGTTTCAATACTTCAATCATGGCATCCACTTTGTCGGTATTGCCGGTAACTTCGAGGGCAAGTTTATCGGTGGTGATGTCGATCACCTTTGCCTTAAATGCCTGTGCAATTAGCATAATTTCGGGCCGGCCTACTTTCGCAGTAGATACTTTTATGATAGCAAGCTCCCGTTCAATGCACTTTTTATGGGTTAGATCGGTCACTTTCAGCACGTCCACAACATTGTGAAGATGTTTGTTGATCTGTTCAACCGTTTTCTCATCTCCATATGTGGTAATGGTGATTCGGGCCATGCCGGGTTCCGCTTCTGATGCAAAAGTTACGCTCTCCAGCTCAAATCCCTTCCCGCTGAAAATGCCAATGATTCGTGAAAAGGTGTTCAGGTTGTGTTTCACCAAAACCGAAAGAGTGTGCCGATAGTCTTTTGTCATTACTGTAGTACTCATCGTTTGCACTCCTCATCAGATTCAACCATTTCAAAAAGTGCCGCACCGGATGGGACCATCGGGTAGCAATTTTCCTCTTTCACCACGCTAAAATCCATCAAAACCGGAGCGTCTTTTATGGCCATAGCTTTTTGTAACACTTCTTTCATCTCTTTGGGATTGGTAGCCCTCATTCCAATCATACCATAAGCATCGGCCATTTTTACGAAATCGGGATTGTTTGAACCAAAAACAGAGTAGCTGGTTCTGTTATCGAAGAAGAGCTGCTGCCACTGCCGAACCATGCCAAGGCAGGCATTATTCATGATGGCAATTTTTACGGGTACTTTATATTCAACGGCGGTGGCAAGTTCACAAGTAAGCATCTGGAATCCCCCATCGCCCGTAATACATACCACATCGCGATCGGGACATGCCATAGCAGCGCCAATCGCTGCGGGGAAGCCGAATCCCATGGTTCCAAGACCACCCGAGGTAATCCAGGAACGTGGGTGATTATACTGATAATGTTGTGCTGCCCACATCTGGTGCTGGCCCACATCCGTAACAACAATGGCATTGCCATCTGTAATTTCAGAGATCATTTTGATCATATGTTGTGGGTAGATCTGGTCATCTGCCTCAGGAACAACAAGCGGATGCTCTTTTTGCCAGGAGTGAATTGTATCCCACCATTCAGAAATTTCTGGAGGATTGGCAAGTTTATCGATTGCGGGGATTACACGTTTAACATCTCCTACGATGGGCACTTCCACATCCACATTTTTCCCGATACAAGATGGATCAATATCGATGTGAATTTTTCTGGAATTTTGTGAAAAACCGTTCAATCGCCCGGTCACCCTGTCATCAAAACGGGCGCCTACTGCAAGCAGTACATCACATTCGGTCATGGCCATATTTGCATACCATGTGCCATGCATTCCAAGCATTCCAAGCGATTGCGGTTTTGATTCCGGAAAAGCACCAAGACCCATCAGAGTAGTGGTAACCGGGATATTAAGCCGTTCTGCAAATTCGGTTACCTCTTTCCACGCTTCGCCTAAAATGGCTCCGCCACCTACATAAATAAGAGGTTTTTTTGCTTCACTGAGCATTCGTGCCGCTTTGGCTATCTGAGGCTGATGGCCATGAATGGTTGGTTTAAAGCTGGGTATATCAACATGTTTGGTTCCTTTAAAACGAGCCTTGGTATTGAGCATATCTTTTGGAAGGTCAACCAAAACCGGACCCGGGCGCCCGTTTGTGGCAATATGGAATGCTTCACGCAGTACGCTTTCCAGATTGTTTACATCGCGAACCAGATAATTTTGTTTGGTGATTGGCCGGGTAATTCCCACGATATCAGCTTCCTGGAAGGCATCATTCCCGATTACACTTGTTGGTACCTGTCCGGTTAAAACAACCAGGGGGATGGAATCCATCATAGCTGTTGCAATACCCGTTACTGTATTTGTACCGCCGGGCCCGGAGGTCGCGAGTACCACGCCGGGTTTGCCTGTTGCCCTTGAATAACCATCAGCAGCGTGGGTGCCGGCTTGCTCATGGCGAACAAGCACATGCTTGAGGTCGTGGTTATCGAACAATGCATCATATACAGGCAGTACAGCCCCTCCGGGATATCCAAAGATGGTGTCAACACCAAGATCAGCAAGTGTTTTAATTAAAATTTCCGCACCACTATGACTTTGGGCATCGGATGTGGGTTTCTCTACAGGTTTAAGCGTAGCAGGTACATCCATTTTTTTTGCTGAAGAAGTTTGACCGTTTGATTTCATATTGACTCGCAAGTATAGTTTACCCGCCAGAGGTCAAAGTAAAATCTAAAATGGATTTGGCTTCTAACCTCTGGCTGTTCGTTTAGCTAATAATTAGGTTTAGTAGAATAATGCCAGAAATTAGAATAGAGATAATAATAAGCGACAGAAGAATGCTTGTGATCTCTAAAGAAGGAACTGCAGGTGATGTTATAATTTGGTAAGAAACTGTAATTACAAGAAGTGTCGCAATAGATATCAGAGTAGCCGCAAAATTTGCCTGCTCAGACTGGCTGAACACGCTGCGAAAATTAGTATATGATATTGCGGTAGACAATTGTAATTAGTTATGTGAACATCACTTGCAAAAACTTAGACAATGAGACGTAATGTGTCAATATTTTCTTTTATAATTAATGAAAACTTTTTTTGATAATAGAATTGATTTTTTAAAAGCGCTTCCATTGAAATTAAAATGGAGACGTAACGTATTGTATAGCAACAACTAAAAGGTGTAGTGATAAAGATGGTGAAATTAAACAAATTCAGTGCAAGATTAACACAGGAACAAGCACAGGTAGGCTCAAAGGCAATGCTTTATGCCACAGGTTTGAGCGAGGATGACATGAAAAAGGCCCAGGTGGGCATTGCAAGTACCGGCTGGGATGGCAATCCATGCAACATGCATTTGAACGATCTTGCGGCAATAGTGAAGAAAGGAGTTTGGGACAGCGGACTGGTTGGATTTGTATTTCACTCCATCGGGGTAAGTGATGGAATTTCGATGGGAACCCAGGGGATGAAGTTCTCTCTGCCATCAAGAGATATTATAGCAGACTCAATTGAAATTGTGATGAGTGCACAATGGTACGATGCCAACATTTCGGTGGTTGGATGCGACAAAAATATGCCCGGTGCAGTGATGGCAATGGCACGCGTAAACAGACCGTCTATTATGGTGTATGGCGGTACCATTCGTCCCGGAAATCTAAATGGGGAAAAACTCGATATCGTCTCTGCATTTGAATCATACGGACAGTTTCTGTCAAAAGAGATTGATGAAGAGCAGATGAACAAGGTATTGAAGCATGCTTGTCCCGGTGCAGGTGCATGTGGTGGTATGTACACAGCCAATACAATGGCATCGGCAATAGAAACACTGGGGATGAGCCTTCCTTACAGCTCTTCAATTCCGGCAACACACAGCGAAAAACGTAAAGAGTGTGAAAAAGCAGGAGAGGCCATTCTGAACTTACTCGAACAGGATATTAAGCCGAAGGATATTATTACGAAGAGATCACTTGAAAATGCTGTGGCAATGATTATAGCTCTCGGTGGCTCAACAAATGCGGTTATGCACATGTTAGCCATCGCAAAAGCAGCCGAAGTAGATTTTACAATTGATGACTTTCAGGCAGTGAGCGATCGCACACCATTTTTAGCTGATCTGAAACCGAGCGGTAAATACGTTATGGAAGATCTTTATAATGCAGGTGGTGTTCCTGCGGTACAAAAATTACTTCTTGAGGAGGGATATCTCCATGGTGATTGTGTCACTGTTACCGGAAAAACACTTGAGGAGAACGTGGCGAAACTTCCAGGGCTGCTCGAAGAACAAAATGTGATCAGGCCGGTTTCGAATCCTGTTAAAAAAACGGGACACCTCCAGATTCTGTATGGAAACCTCTCACCAGAAGGCAGCGTGGCAAAAATTACCGGAAAGGAAGGTACTCAGTTTTCAGGAACAGCCAAAGTGTTTGAATCGGAAGAGGATTGCCTTACAGGAATTCGTGCCGGTAAAGTGGAGAAAGGGGATGTGGTTGTGATCAGATACGAGGGGCCAAAAGGAGGCCCCGGTATGCGGGAAATGCTCTCTATCACAGCGGCAATAATGGGTGCAGGGCTTGGAAACGACGTTGCCCTCATTACCGATGGCCGCTTCTCAGGAGGTACACACGGATTTGTGATTGGACACATCACACCCGAGGCACAGCTTGGTGGAACCATTGCATTGCTTAAAGATGGCGACACGATCACAATAGATGCTGATAAACGGGTATTGAAGGTAGAATTGACTGATGAAGAGATTGTAGAGCGCCGAAAAAACTGGCAAGCTCCTGACCTGAAATACAAGAGTGGTATACTTTACAAGTATGCCAAAAATGTATCCACGGCGAGCGAGGGGTGTGTTACAGATCTTTGATATCTGAGATGTTTTTTATTTATTGAAAAACACTCAATCGGAGCCCTATGAATCTCAACATCACATCACGCCGGCAACGCACCTTTGATGCCATTGTAGTAGGCACCGGAATCAGCGGCGGATGGGCTGCCAAGGAGCTAACCGAAAAAGGGCTCAAAACCCTGGTACTGGAACGCGGCAGAATGGTTCGCCACATTGAGGATTACCCCTCCATGATGAAACACCCGTGGGAACTGCCCTACGGAAACCGGCTCACACACGAAGAAAGAACGGAGATCTATCCCATCCAAAGCAGAACAGCCTATGCAGTTACCCAGGATACCAAACACTTTTTCGTTAAAGATTCTGAGCACCCCTACATCCAGAAAAAACCGTTTCTCTGGACCCGGGGCTACCAGGTTGGGGGGCGCTCACTTATCTGGGGGCGATGGTCTTACCGCCGCGGCGATACCGATTTTGCCGTTTACGAACGGGATAACATCGGTATCGACTGGCCAATCCGCTACGCCGACATCAAACCGTGGTACGATCATGTGGAGTCGTTTATCGGGGTGAGCGGTAACCGGGATGGCCTCCCTCAAATTCCCGATGGTAATTTTTTGCCTCCCTGGGAAATGAACTGCATTGAAAACCATGTAAAAGAGAAAATTTCTGAGCACTACACAGATCGCAAACTGACCATCGGGCGAACGGCAAATATCACTCGTGCACATAACGGGCGCGGACAGTGTATGGCCAGAAACCTCTGCCGCAGAGGATGCCCGTATGGAGCCTACTTCAGCAGCAATTCATCCACACTGCCGGCCGCCGAAGCTACCGGCAACATGACCCTCCGTCCACACTCAATCGTACACACCATTCTGTTTGATAAGGAGACGAAAAAAGCCACGGGTGTGAGAATTGTGGATGCAGAAACCAAAGAGAGCATCGAATACTTTGCTGATGTGATTTTTCTCTGTGCATCGGCCCTGGGCTCAACCAGTATTTTACTGAATTCGCTGAAGCATACATTCCCTGATGGGCTTGGCAATTCGAGCGGAGAGCTTGGCCACAACCTGATGGATAACCATTTTGAGATTGGAGCCTCCGGCGTGCACGATGGCTACAAAGACCGCTATTTTTATGGTCGCCGTCCCGTAGATGTATTGGTGCCACAGTTCCAAAACATCAGCCGTGAAACGGAGCGGTCAAATTACAGGCGCGGATTTTCCACGTACGGCTGGGGCGGCAGGCAGGGAACCAGCCAAGGCGGCCCGCTCGGTTTTGGCGCGGATTTCAAAGACAATCTTGCAACACCCGGCAACTGGACCATGACTTTTCTCGCTTTTGGTGAATCTCTGCCAAGGCACGAAAACCGGGTTTTCCTCGATCACGAAAACACCGATCAGTGGGGCCTGCCTAAACTGGTTCTTGATATGGAGTGGGGCGAGAATGAGAAGGAGATGCGAAAAGAGATGGAATCATCAAGTGCCGAGATGCTGGAGATCTCCGGGTTCAGAAATATCAGTACATTCAATAATGAAAGCCCTCCGGGATTCAGCATTCACGAAATGGGCACCGCCAGAATGGGTCGCGATCCTGCCACATCGGTCCTGAACCGTTGGAACCAGATGCACGATATACCCAACATTTTTGTGACCGACGGGGCCTGCATGACCTCGAACGGATGGGGGAATCCATCCCTCACGTATATGGCCCTCACCGCCCGGGCATGTGATTTTGCCGTAAACGAACTCAAAAAAGGGAATTTGTAAGATGGAACCGGATAAAATTGACCGCCGTGAAGCCCTGAAACGAACCGCACTTCTGCTGGGATGCACATTGAGCAGCTCGCTTGTTACTGCCGTGATGAAAGGCTGCAGCGCTGATTTATCTGAAGACTGGAAGTCATCGGCTCTAAACAGTGAACAATTAAAAGCCGCAGCCGATCTGGCTGAAATCATACTCCCCCGAACAGAAACTCCCGGCGCCAAAGATGCGCACGTTGAACGATTCATCGATAGCCTTGCCTATGGATTTTTATCACCACAGGAAAAACAGTTCCTCTTAGACGGGTTGGATAAACTTATTGACAACAATTTTACAGGCCTCTCAATCGACGAACAAAACCGTTATGTGGAAGAGATGATTCAGGATCCCGATGGAGAATCTTTTTTCCGGTTTTACAGGCAGTATGCAATGCTTGGTTTTTTTACATCGGAAGTTGGAGCCACACAGGTTTTGCAATACCATGCCATTCCGGGCTATTACTCCGGCTGTGAACCACTGGATGCCGTTGGCGGGCGAACGTGGGCTTAAGGTAACCGCGGAGGCCGCCATGCTCGCAGAGGTATTGGTGGAATGCCTGACCAAAAACCCAACCGTTCTTAGCGCTCTTTGCGCCCTTTGCGGTTAAAAAAGCAGGTTGTTGATTAATTGAAAATACTTTCATTGATTTTTTTATGCCCAACTTTCTCAAATCCAGCGATAACCACAATATTGCTTATGAGCACCTTCCGGGCTCATTACCAACGATTATCTTTTTCCCGGGCTTTTTCTCCAACATGGAAGGTGCAAAAGCACGTTTTTTTGAGGACAAATGCCGAAATCGCGGCCAAGCCTATATACGGTTCGACTACCGCGGACATGGTGCCTCAGATGGCCGGTTTGAAGATGGCACCATTACCGATTGGCTGAATGATGCCCTGCTTGTAATTGATAAAGTGGCTGAAGCACCTGTATTGGCTGTAGGGTCTTCGATGGGCGGTTGGCTGGCACTTCTTGCAGCTCTGAAACGTCCCGGGAAAATAGGCGGTCTTGTGGGAATTGCATCCTCACCTGATTTCACGAAGTCGATTTATGAAGAACGCATGAGTGATGAACAGAGAGCACTGATGGACCAGCAGGGATTCATCTTATCACCGTCGGAAT
Source organism: Balneolaceae bacterium (assembly GCA_020832415.1). Lineage (GTDB taxonomy): Bacteria > Bacteroidota > Rhodothermia > Balneolales > Balneolaceae > Rhodohalobacter. Next base: position 130,039 of record JAFIES010000048.1, read on the forward strand.
ACCGCGAGAAACCGGTAAAAATTACCCGGCGTTTGCTCGATGACGGAAACAGGCATCTTTTGCTAAATCGCCAATCTCTTGACATCGGGATTCCGGTTTGCCTGGTTCACGGCAAAAAGGATGCAGATGTGCCCTGGCAAAAATCACAAAAACTTTATGATTTGATCGGGAAAGATCAATGTGAATTGATTTTTATACCAGACGGCGAGCACAGGCTTTCCCGTCTTCAGGATCTTGAACTTCTTGACAAGTGTATTCAAAAGGTACGATCAGAAATATTGGCTGAATGAAGAACTTCTCATTTTTTAAAGTAATCACGGCAGCAGATTACTCAGCGGATGCTCAAGAGAATAGATCGTGTAGATCTCATCTTCATTCAGTGGCTTACTGAATATAGCCAGTTCATCCATGTAGCCTCTGTAGTTATAGCCGAGCCAGATGGCAACATTTTCCGGATTCCATGTTATAGTTTGTTCCCGTTCATCCAGGGAACCCACATATTCTCCATTGATGTAGCAGTCCGCCACACCGGTTGAGTCTCCGGTGTTAAAATTTCGAAATGTAAATGCAACATGTGTCCATTCATCCCGGTTAAATACAGGTTCTTTCACTTCAACCATTGGTCTTTCATCGAATGGTACATCGTCCCAATCGCGTAATTCGGGATCCCATACATCCCGATCAGCAAAGAATGCAAACCTGAAAATTCGCTCCTCATCATCAGTAAAATCAACAAACAGAGCCCCGTCATTCCAGCCGGAGTCAGTTAGCTGAACAGGGTCGGAGAATCCATCAGGCAGGTCCTCGTCTGGAGTAAGTTTTAACCAAAAAGATACAGTTCCGCTCCAGTCTATATCGCTATATGTAATGTTGTCGGCAGCTTTATAGAAATAGACAGGTGTCCATGAATTGTCAACCCAGAGGGCGTGTGAATATCGGCCTTCATTTTTATGAATGGCAAAATGTTCGTTATCTGAAGAAAAGATTTCCGGGTTATTCCGGGCCGACCATGTAGGGGCCACATAAAAATTTGGGTCACCGTTAGCGAAATCGGCCTCAAAGCCGTCGTCAAAAGATGCGTAGAAAGTGAGTGAGTTGATGAATGAATATTCAGATTCACCATTTCCGGCGCAGTTGATCAATAAAAAACATGACGAGATAAATAATATGAATGTTATTTTCATGTGGCAGATTTTGAGTATTGATAAACCTCGGCGAATAATTTGTGTGGGTCTTATCTAAGGAAATCTATTATGGTTGAACACGGCAATATTAAGCTTTTCGCCAGAAACTATAGCCCATGCAGGATCAAGCCGATGATTTTTAATAATACATAGCCAAATTATTCAAGTAGCAAACCATCCTATCATTGAAATCATCTGCTCTTAAAAAAAAGTGCATGTAATAAAAGCATGGCGATAATGCCTGTAACTTTTAAGATACTTGAGTTGCGTTGATTTGGTTCGTTTTCTGTAGTTAAATCCATTTTTAGCAGTTGGTTGTGTCTGATATCAATAGAAAAATTTGAGTATCGTATCAGGCATTCATTTTATGTTATGCACTACTCTATCAGGATTTAAAAAAACCAAAAAAATGTAATTAAGACAAGCAGTATCAGAAGGCAAACCCAAATAAATGTAAACCAGGGGAAGCGCCATTCAGGCACTTCACCCAGCTCATTGAAAAGATAATTTCGCAGTAGCTCGGTGTTTTTTGTATTGGCCTTATACACTACATCAAAAGCATCACCAAATACTGGTACAAGGCCCACAATAAATTCAATCAACATATTGCGAATTATTTTACGCTGAACTTTTTTGTCTGCATTGATTTTTCTGGCTTCATACAGAACGTACAAAGACAAAATTAACCCGGCAAAATCACCGATTACAGGCATCAAGCCAATGAGCGGGCTGAGACCAAATCGAACATTTGTGAAGGGAATTCGGAAATTACTGTCGGTATAATAGCTAAAGGTATCCAGCCGGCTTAAAACCGCATGAATTTCTTTATCATTTTTGATTGAATTCATCATATTTCGGACTTTGCTATTGAACCAAAAAGGTAAGAGTTATTCATGGCATTGATTACATATGACTTTCATCAGCGACCGCTGTAAATCTGATGGATTTACGAAAATAATATCCCTTATTGAAGCACGAGTGATTTGTAATTGGTTAATGTGAAACATATAAATAATAATTGTCGCGTTTATATTTCGACTCACTGGCCCCGGATAAGCAAACAGAACGTAGTGTTGGTAGGCTCTCTTTCTTACTTTCTTCATAATATAATTGTGCCGTAAATTTTTCTTGCAAACAGGTTCAAATACCTTATTTTCTGCAATCACACGTTTATAACCTAAACTAATCTGATATAAAGTGGCAGAAGAGACCAAAGAAACGGATAATGAAATACCCGAAAGCCAGGGCAGGGGAACACTTTTCGATAAATTTCTCAATGTAATTGAAAAGGCAGGTAATAAATTACCTGACCCGGCAATGCTATTCTTCTTTTTAATGATATTTGTCTGGGTGTTGTCGGCAGTTTTAGCTCCATTCAGTTTTACGGAAATTGATCCGCGAACAGGTGAGCAGCTTGTTGTGGAAAGCCAGCTGACGGGAGAAAGTATGGCCGATTTTTTGGCCGGGATGATCAGAACGTTTGTTCTCTTTGCTCCATTGGGGATTGTTTTGGTAGCTATGCTCGGGGTTGGAGTAGCAGAACACTCCGGCTGGATTGATGCAGGGTTAAAGAAACTACTTAATTTCACCCCAGCTTCCTTTTTAACACCAATGTTAATTTTTATAGCGATTGTTAGCCATACGGCTGCAGATGCAGGTTATGTTCTTGTAATACCACTTGGAGGGGTGATATTTTATGCTGCCGGGAGGCATCCTCTTGCCGGTATTGCGGCTGCATTTGCCGGGGTGAGCGGTGGATTCTCGGCGAACTTTATCCCCTCTGCGATTGATCCGCTTTTATCAAGCATTACCCTTGAAGCCGCAAGAATATTCGATCCGGCTTATACCATAAACCCTATCAATAACTGGTACTTTACCTCAGCTTCCTGTTTGCTTATTGTTGCAGTAGGTTGGTATATCACAGATAAAATTGTTGAACCTCGCCTGCAAGGCATTGAGGTTGATGGTGATGAAGATCAAATGCCTCAAATGGAGAAGGTAACAGATAAAGAGAGCCGTGCATTCTGGTATGGTTTCACCGCTATGATTGCAGGGATTATTGGCTTAATTGTCTGGGCCTGGCCGGAATCATCCGGATTAAGAGATCCAAACTGGACAAACCCCGAAGTAAGTTCATTGTTTTCACCCAATGCAGCTTTGATGCAGGCTATTGTTCCCCTGATATTTGTGTTACTTCTGATTCCCGGAGTTGTGTATGGTTATGCTTCAGGGAAGTATAAAAGCTCGAAAGATATGATCAACAATATGACCAAATCGATGGAGAGTATGGGTTATTATATTGTAATGGCTTTCTTTTGCGCACTTTTTATTGATGCATTTAACCAATCAAACGTAGGTCTGTTGATCGCGGTAAAAGGAGCAAATGCTCTTGAGGCACTGGCTCTGCCCGGTCAGGTTACCATTGTGGGGATCATCTTCTTAAGTGCATTTGTGAATCTATTAGTGGGGTCAGCATCAGCGAAGTGGTTATTGATTGCCCCAATCTTTGTGCCAATGCTTATGCAGCTGGGTATCTCGCCTGATTTAACCCAGGCCGCGTACCGAGTGGGTGACTCTGTATCGAATATCATTACCCCGTTACTGCCTTATTTCCCACTTGTAGTGGTATTCTGTCAGCGCTATGTGAAGAATACAGGTATTGGAACTTTGATTTCGATGATGCTTCCTTACTCCATCATTTTCATGATAACATGGACAATATTCCTGCTGATCTACTGGGCTATAGGTATACCACTAAGTTTTGAAGCACCTTATGTATATCCGGCACCGTAATAGTCTTGAGATTTGAGTATCGAGTATTAAGTATTGAGTAGTAACTCTCAATACTTGATACTTAATGCTTACTACTACTCTTACTTCTTACTCCTCAACATCATCTCCTGAATAACTGTATCCAGAGGGATGTCTTTTTCAACAAGAAGTACCAGCAGATGGTAGATAAGATCAGCAGACTCATTCACCACTTCTGAGTCTTTTTTATTCTTGGAAGCTATGATCGTTTCTACAGCTTCTTCACCCAGTTTTTGAGCTATTTTATCGATTCCCTTTTTAAAGAGACGGGTTGAGTACGATCCTTTCGGCAAATCTTTTTTTCGCTGTATGAGCAGCCGTTCGAGATCGTATAAAAATTCAATTTCTTCTTTGGTAGCCATAAATGATTTATTAATCTAAAATTTCAGTGACAAAGCGAACGGGAATACCCGCATCCGCCATCCTTTTTTTCAATGTTTGAATTTCAATTTCTCTGAAATGGAATATACTTGCAGCCAGTACGGCATCAGCTTTGCCTTTTTGTATTGCATCGCAACAGTGCTGTATGGTTCCGGCACCGCCACTTGCAATTACCGGTATAGTGATCAGTTTGTTTACCTCTGCCAGTAATTCGAGATCAAAACCCGATTTGGTTCCGTCGCGATCCATACTGGTGAGCAGAATTTCGCCTGCGCCCAGCTCTTGCGTTCTTTTAATCCATTCGAGTGCGTTAAGGCCGGTAGGCTCTGAACCTCCTTTCACAAATACTTCCCAATGGCTGCCTGTTTTTTTTGCATCAACGGCAGCTACTACAGCCTGCGACCCAAATGCATCGGATGCACGGGTTATCAAATCAGGATTGCGAACAATGGCGCTGTTCAGGGAGACTTTATCTGCCCCGGCTTTTAAGATCTCTTCGATTTCATCAACCGACTTAATACCGCCGCCCACGGTAAACGGTATACTGATTTCCCTCGCAATATCTTCCACAAGCTTTACCAAAGTTCTTCGTTTCTCTTTTGTAGCGGTGATATCGAGAAATACGAGTTCATCGGCACCTTCATTGGTGTAGCGACGGGCAAGTTCGATGGGATCGCCCGCATCACGAAGGCCGATAAAGTTCACCCCTTTAACGGTTCGTCCGTCTTTAATGTCGAGGCAAGGTATAATTCGTTTTGTGAGCATATTTTTAATCAGCATCAAAGATAAAAAGAATAATCAGAAAGATTACATATAGTTTGCTCAGAGATATAGGTATATGCAACTTCTTATGTGTATATAGTATAAATCAATGGGATTCATCCACATTAAACAGAGATTAGGTGAAACAGATGCTAACAGCAAAAAAATGGTCTTTAATTGTTACAATTTTAATTTTCATACTGGCCATAGCCTGCAATAACAGCGTAGTTGGCCCCGACGGCCCTTCCGGGGAGTTACCGCGTGATTTAACACCACAGGAGAAGCTGCTGATTGAAGCAGATCAGCAATTCAGCTACGATATTTTTAAAAGAACGGTAGCGTTCGATAGCGATGAAGAGAACCTGATGATCTCTCCCTTAAGTATCTCTATGGCCCTTGCGATGACACTGAACGGTGCGCAGGGCGATACATATGATGAAATGCGGGAAGCTCTTTATCTGAACGGACTGGAGACAGATGAGATTAACAGGGCTTTTCAGTCACTTACTGAGCTGCTTACAACAGCCGATCGCAGTGTGACAATAAAAATTGCCAACTCCATCTGGCACAGAAACGGGCTGCCCGTCGAAGAGGAATTTCTTGACAGAATGAGGGAATTCTTTGATGCGCGCATTGAAGGCCTCGATTTCAGTGATCCTTCAGCACCCGATGTGATTAATGCATGGGTAAAAGAAAATACAGAAGGGTTGATTGAGGAAATTGTTGAAGAGATTGAACCACACATTGTTATGTATCTCATCAATGCGCTCTATTTTAAGGGAGACTGGCTACGGCCGTTCGATACCGATGATACCCGAAGAGCAGAGTTCAAATTAGAAACCGGCGGAACCGTACAGACAGACATGATGCACCAGGAGGGTAAATTTGCGCTCTATTTCTCAGAGGATGTACAAATGGTTGAAATTCCTTATGGCGACAGCCTTTTTTCAATGACTGTTTTGATGCCGGCAGACGCTGATATGCCGATTAACCAATTTATTGATGAGCACATTACAGCCGGTAACCTTACATCATGGAGGGCAAATATGTCTGTGGATTCCAGGGATATTACGCTTCAGTTGCCAAAATTTGAATTTGAGTACGAAATCGAATACAACGACATCCTGAAATCCATGGGAATTGTGAAGGCATTTAGTGAGTGGGAAGCCAATCTTAAAGGTATTGCCGATGTGTCACCACAAAATCTCTTCATTGACCATGTTAAACACAAAACATTTATCCGGGTTGATGAGGAGGGGACAGAGGCAGCCGCTGTAACGAGTGTAGGTGTTGGTATTACCTCAATGCCGCCACAAATGATTGTTGACAGGCCGTTTGTCTTTATCATCCATGAAAGAGAGAGCGGTACAAACTTGTTTATGGGTAAAGTGTCAAATCCGGCACTGTAACCGGCCAGCCGGTCACTATCTGTTCAGGTTCATCATCTCATCAAGGCGTATGTGTCCTTCGTAATACGCCTTGCCAACTACTACACCGTACATACCAATTGCATTTACGCGAACAAGATCATCAAGCTTTGACACGCCACCGGAAGCGATCCAGTTAACATCGGGAAAGCGATTTTGAAGGTCTTTGTACATCTCAAAGTTGGGTCCGCTCAGCATGCCATCCCGGGCAATATCCGTACTTAAAACTGTTTGAAGCCCGGCTTCAATCATAGGATTCAGAAAATCTTCTATCGGTTTATCTGATGTCTCCAGCCAGCCGCCAAAAGCGAGCTTTCCATCTTTCAGATCAAGACCGAGAATCATTTGATCGGGGTGATCACTGATTGCCTGCAACCAATCATCGGGCTTTTTCACAACCATGGATGAGCAGATGATACCGCTTAAGCCAGCATCAAGAAGAGTGTCAATATCTTCACGCGAACGCACTCCGCCACCTGTTTGCACCGATAGCCCAATCTCATTAATGATACTTTTTATGATGGGCAGGTTTTCAAACTTCCCGCTTTTTGCGCCATTCAGATCCACTACGTGAATATGGGAAAACCCGGCTGCTTTAAACTTCGCAGCTTCATCAAGAGCGTTGTGGTTGTAAACAGTTTTCTTTGAATAGTCACCTTTCTGCAGGCGCACAACCTGTCCGTCAAGCAGGTCGATGGCGGGTATTATTTTCATCAGATTTGTAATTGAAGCCGGGGTTTAAACTCTAACAAAACGTGAGTTCGATATAACATATAGAAAGAATCGTCAGTTAGAGCGCAGTCCCGACGTTTTTCAGGAGGGACGAAGTCGAAAACTCATATTTCGACTTCTCCCGATTGAACTGCATCGGGATGCGCTCAATATGACGGATTCAGTCATATTGTTCATTTTATATCGAACTCACGATAACAAAAGTACAAAAACGATCAGCTAATAACTGATGAAAATAAAAAAAAGAAGCAAAGCGTACATTAACAGAACGTAGCTTTCAAACAGTGCCTGAAGCCTTTTTCTCGCTTTCTTGGTAGACAAGATTCAGAAAATTCTGAAGAAGCAGTGAGCCAACCTGACCCGATTTTTCGGGATGAAACTGCACGCCCATAAAGTTGTCTTTGGCAACAACGGCTGCAAAATCCTTAATATAATTGCAGGATGCGAGTGTAAATTCGTTTGTAGGCGCATAGTAGCCATGCACGTAGTACAAAAACTGCTTGTTACCAATGCCGGTTATCAGGGGATGGTCTATAAGAGGATTGAATTGGTTCCAGCCCATATGGGGAACTTTAGCCTGTGAAGAGTCAAACTTTTTAAGCCTTCCGGGAATAATTCCAAGTGTTTTACAATCGCCCTCTTCTGATGACTCAAACAGTAACTGCATTCCAAGGCAGATACCCAAGACAGGTTTTTTGGTGTTTTTGATCCAAACATCAAGATCTTTTGCACGCAGATCATCCATCGCAGCGGCAGCGTGCCCCACACCGGGAAAAATAATAGCATCTGCTTTATCCAGCTCTTCAGAGTTGTTGGATACAAAATACTCTGCACCAAGCCTTGCCAGTGCATTTTCAACAGATGCCAGATTTCCGGCTTTATATTTAATAATTCCTATCATTGTTGTATTTAGTGAAAGGTGAGAAGGCAAACGTGAAAAGTTACCCAATGTCATTCTGAATCTGATTCATAATTCCCCAACCGATTTGTTGTCAAGAGATTTTTCTATGTATTCAGAATGATCGAGTCAACTACTTTTTCTTTTGCCTTTTGCCTTTTGCCTTTTCACTCAAATTGTTCCTTTTGTTGAGGGGAGAATGCCCATAATTCGTTCATTTCGGCTGATTGAAAATCGTAATGCTTTCGCAAAACCTTTGAACACAGCTTCTATAACATGATGTTCATTTTTTCCATCCGCTTTAACATGCAACGTAGCTTTGGCGTTCATTGCTAATGTATAAAAAAAGTGTTCGAGCATTTCGGTTGGGAAATCTCCCACATATTCCCGTTTAAGAGGTACATCCCAGACAAGGTAGGGTCGGTCGGAAAGGTCGATAGCAACCGTGGCTTGCGCCTCATCCATGGGGAGAACAAATCCGTATCGCTGGATTCCGGCTTTATTATCAGATATTGCCTGCCGAATGGCCTGGCCGAGCGCAATTGCAGTATCCTCAATGGTATGGTGCTCATCCACTTCCAAATCACCAATACAGGTCAGAACTATGTCTATAAGGCCATGCCGTGCAATTTGATCGAGCATGTGATCGAAGAAATGTATCCCGGTTTTGATGGTACTTTTACCGGTTCCATCAAGGTTGATGGAAATATCAATTTTCGTCTCCTTGGTATCACGTTTGATTGACGCTTTTCGAACAGGGAATAAAATATTTTGAGCAAGCTCTTTCCATGAGTTACCAGATGCAAGCAGGTTCCCCTCAGAAACAAACGAGTAGTCTCCGTTTTTTTGAATGATCGCTTCCTCTTTGCCATCGGTGCTAATGATACCCTCATTTTCGAGTAGATTTTTCTGCTCGGGTGATAGCGCTGAAACATCAAATTTCAGTTTGTAATTGTGCCGAATCAGATAGCCCATGCCAAAAAGAGCAGTTGGGGGGAGCAAGTTTGGATTTTCACTATTAAGTGCGCTCTGTTCGATTAAAATTATCATGCAAGAACCTCTTTTAGGGTTTTTAAAAATCGGATGTTTTCATCGGGCATGCCAATGGTTACGCGAAGGCAGTTTTCGCAGAGAGGCTCGTTGCCACGATAGCGAACAATGATGCCTTTTTCTGCAAGCTTTCTATACACTTCCTCTGCATTTTTGATTTTAAAAAGCAGAAAGTTTGAATCGGATGGATATACTTTTTCAACATCTTCTGCATGCCTTAGCTGCTCAGCAACATATTGCCGATCTTCTCTGATTTTATTCAGGTTGAATTTCATAAGATCCATAGCATCAAATGCCTGTAAGGCAACATCTGCAGTAAGCTTGTTGATATTATACGGAGCTTTAACCTTCAGCATATATTGAATGATCTCCGGGTTGGCAATGGCTATCCCTAACCGGATGCCGGCCAGGCCGAATGATTTTGAGAACGTTTGAAGCACAACAAGATTGGGATATTGCTGAACCAATGCAGCCATCGACTCCTGCCTGCTAAAATCGATGTAGGCTTCATCTACTACAACGATTCCGGGAAATGCAGCGATCAGCTTAAGCATATCGGTGCGCTTTAGATCGTTGGATGTCGGATTGTTTGGAGAACAGAGGAAAAGCAATTTTACAGATTCATCAGCAGCGGCCAGTACATCTTCGGTTCGAAGCTGAAATTTCTCATCGAGTAAAACTTCCTTCACCTTCACATCATTTATGGATGCAGAAACTTTGTACATGCCATATGTTGGCGGGGTGGTGATGACAGAATCACTTCCCGGATTGCAGAAAATTCTCATCAGCAAATCAATCGGCTCATCACTGCCAACACCAAGGAATATGTTTTCAAAATCCACACCACGCCAGGCTGCAATCTTTTTACGAAGCTCATTTTGCACAGGGCTTGGATATCTGTGCAGATGGAGAGAATTTCTAACCGGAGCCCCGAGGCTGTTTTCATTCGCATCGAGAAGAAGTCCCGAGTCGAAATCATCGCGCGCGCTTCGGTACGGTTTTAATTTTCGGATATTTTCCCGGACAAGGGATTCAATATTGATGGATTTGGGCATTAGATAAATCGTTTAAATAATTCAGGTAATTAATACCAAGTTCTACCCCTTTTCAATGAGGGGTTATTCTTCAGCTGCATGTAACTTTTTCAACCTAACACTAACTGCATTCTTGTGGGCATCCAGCCCTTCAATTTCAGCGAGTGTTTCAACGGTTGGGCCTAAATTTTTGAGACCCGTTTTACTGATTTTTTGCATGGTAATATATTTCTGAAAACTTTGCAGTGAAACCCCGCTGTACATTCGTGCATAGCCATATGTTGGCAGTGTATGGTTGGTTCCTGAAGCGTAATCTCCCATGCTTTCAGGTGTCCATTGGCCAATAAAAACAGACCCGGCATTTTCAACATGCTCAGCAAGTTTGTCAGCATTTTTTGTATTGATAATGAGATGCTCAGGCGCGTATCTGTTCGAAAATTCCATTGCTTCACCGGTGGATTGAACCACTACTGTAAAGCTGTTTTTCAGGGCATCTTTCGCGAACTCTTTTCTCGGTAGTTTTTCAAGCTGAATTTCAACAGCCGAATTGATTGCATCGAAATCTGCTTTTTTTGTGATTACCAAAACCACCTGGCTATCCGATCCATGTTCTGCCTGGGATAGCAAATCGGCTGCGATAAAGTCTGGATCTGCGGTTTCATCAGCAATAACCAAAACTTCAGACGGGCCTGCGGGCATATCAATCGAAACCATCGCTTCACTATTTTGGAGGATCATTTTCGCGGCCGTTACATATTGGTTTCCCGGGCCAAAGAGTTTATCAACCTTTGGGATTGATTCTGTTCCAAATGCCATGCCCGCTATAGCTTGCGCACCTCCCGCTTTTACAACCGCGGCGGCACCAATTTTTTGCGCAATGTAGAGTATTGATTCGGGGATATTTCCGGAACTGTCGGGCGGAGTTGCAATCACGATGGTTTTGCAGCCAGCAACAAGTGCCGGCACTCCAAGCATCATGGTGGTAGAGGGCAGGGGTGCTGTCCCTCCGGGAATGTAGAGGCCAACCCGTTCTATCGGTTTGGCTACCCTATGGCAAATAACGCCCTTCATCGTCTGTACCCTTAAATCGGCCGAAAACTGCTCCCTGTGAAACTTGAATATGTTGCTTAATGCCCGGTCAATAGCATCTTTAATTTTTGGCGATAATGTAACCGATACAGCAGAAGGGTCTATTGTAAGCGGATCCGGATCAATTCCGTCAAATTTCTTCGTGTATTTCCGGATTGCAGAATCGCCGTTTTTTTCCACATCATCCAGAATTGGCTGAACCTGGCCAAACACTGCAGAAAAGTCCATTTTAGGACGTTTGATCAAATCATCAATTTGCGATGGTGTGAGAGATGAGTAGTTGTATATTTTCATTTTTGGCAGACTAATCCTCAAATATTAAACAATCATCGATTCAATTGGCAGCATCACAATACCTGTGGCACCGGCTTCTTTTAACTGCTCCATCACATCCCAAAAAGTAGACAGGGGTATAACTGTATGGATTGCAACCATGCCGTTATCGGCCAGAGGCATAACAGTAGGACTCTTAAGTGATGGAATAATCGATTTGATTTTAGGAACCGACTCCTGCGGGGCGTTCATCATGATATAGCGGCTTTCCGCAGCTTTTTTGTACCCTTCTATTCGCTGTAAAATCTTTTCAATTAAGTGCTTTTTACCATCTGAAAGAGGTTTGTTGGTTTGAATGAGCTGTGTTTCTGAATCGAAAATTGTTTCAATTTCCTGGAGCCCGTTTGCTTTCAATGTGCCTCCTGTTGAAACGAGATCGGTAATGGCATCGGCAATCTCAAGGCGTGGAGCTATTTCTACTGAACCCGAAAGTGTGATGATATCAACATCAATATTTTTTGAACTGAAATACTTTCGCGTTAATACCGGATAACTTGTAGCGATTTTTTTCCCGGCAAAATCTTCAGCTGTACGGATATCACCATTTTTTGGAACAGCAATTGAGAGCCGGCAAACGCCATAACCAAGTCCGCGAAGTACGGTAACATCTGCTTCATCTTCGGCAACGGTGTTTGCGCCAACAAACCCGAGATCGCAAACACCATCTTCTACATATTCAGGAATATCATCATCACGGATGAGGAGAAGTTCTACATCAAAATTCAGGCATTTGATGAGCAGACTTCGTTTGTAATCGTCAAATTTCAGCCCGATTCCATCGAGCAGGTTTAATGTTTTGTCGGTAAGGCGTCCGCTTTTTTGTACGGCGATTCGCAGCGAAGTGGTTGAATCGAGAGTTCTCATAATAATAATAAAATTAGGTTGTTAGAAAAATTTCAGACGGGGATAAATGGCAGGTGCAAGAGCAGAGATTAATGCACAAAATGGCCATGACTGCTGTGATGGCAGTGAAAATGATGAGCGGTATGGATAATTCTCAATATCACGTAACAAAGTTATGAATTCAGTTTAGTAAAAACCAATGGAATCTAAGAAAGGCAATCCTGAAGAAAATAATTCCAAAAAAAAGCCGGCACTGTAAACAGTACCGGCTTAAATAGCGTAATAAAAATTGCAGAGACTTTACTCTAATGTGACGGTTCCAACATTTGTGGTGTCAGGGGCACTAACCTGAACATTGGAAAGAATTGTCATACTGTTTTCACCATTGGTCGGTACAATAGAAACCTGATAAGTTCCGGAGAGTAATCCAATCATCAGGAAATCGCCATTGGCTTCTGCACGGGTACCTGCAAGGGTATCTTCACCGGCGATTGCGTAAACCCAGGGTTCAATGCCTGCAGGTTCAATTGTACCCTCAATTGCGCCGGACTGTTCAAGCCAAGCTGTACGGATAACAGGTTTCAAAATGTACATACCCGAATTACCGGCTCGTACAATGGATCTTGAAGCGTCAAAATCCAAGATAAGTGTGTGCATTTGACCACCTTCAATGTCAGCATTTAGCTGAAGTTTGAGGCCTGATTGCTGAGCACTCGGTGTGGTTAAATTGTGGGTTTCACCATCAATAACAACCTCGTTATTTTCTCCCAGTATCAGTCGTAACTGGTTGTATCGGCCTGGTTCAAGATCAGTTTCGCCGAGAATTTCAAATTTTCCATTGGTAAGCTGAAGAAGGTCAACAATCATAGGCTCTGTGTTGATATCAATCCAGCCACTCTCTCCATCCTCAGCATCGCTGCTTCGGTGAATGCGTACAGCTTGTATATCTACATAGACAGCTTCGTAATTACCGGGGGCATCTGTAAGAAATACACGCAATGTTCCATGATCTGAATCGCTCGATGCATTATCACTGCAGCTAACAGCTACCAATGCACCAAGTAAAAGTATTAGTAGCGTTTGTAAGAATTTCATATCGAAAGAATTTTGATTTAGTATTTTAGGCAATACATTTTTATCGGAATAGGTATAAATTGTTCCACACTATTAAAAATATAACAAAGAGCAACTCAGAGAACTATTTAAAATGAAAACCATAGCTCAGCTTACATACATACCCCTCTATACAGATCATCCAAAAGAACAAGTACAGGACATTATAGAATTCGTTGCCCAGCACGATGTTGAAGTGGATGTGAACTATCTCTCTACAACGGTTATCGGAGAGACAAATATTGTGTTCGATCTGATCCGTGAAATTTATGACGAAATGATGATTGAAGGCCAGAAATTCCGCCTTCATGTTGAGCTTCTGAGCCCAACTGAAGATTAACGGAGAAGGAGAGCAGAAAAGTTTTATTACTCACCTTTCTACTCTGCAACATACAGCCCTGGTTTGATTCGTTCTGATGCCTGATACTAAATCTAACGTGAGTTCGAAATAAAAATGAACAATATGACTAAATCCGTCATATTGAGCGCATCCCGATGCAG
>JAFIES010000088.1 GCA_020832415.1 Balneolaceae bacterium
AGCGCTGTTGGCCTTGGTAAAGCCAAACCTGAAGAGTTTGCATCAAAGCAGATTTTAAAACCTATTCAAGAAGTTGAAAGCAGCATCGAGAAATGGATTAATGATCTGTATAAAAAGGCTTCAGAACGGCTGCTAAACTCGTTTAAATCCGATAGCGGTAGAGTTAGTCTCAGCAGAAGGATTTTATCTCTTCGTTTCACTGGCCAGGAAACTACGCTTGACGTGGATTACTCTTCAGGGGACGACATCAAACAAATCTTCAAAGAGCTATATATCGATCAATTTGGCCATTGGTTAGAAGATCGATCGATTGAGCTGGAGTCGATTCGTATTTCTGTTGTACTTGAAACGGATGTGCTGGAGGGAAGCGGGATTATTGGAAGAAAATCCGGTCGAATTGATGCCCAAAAAATGCAGGTTTGGTTTGATGGAGGTTACAAAAACAGTGTAATCGCCCATGCGGTTGATCTGGAACCCAATCAAAAAATCAGTGGCTCGTCCATTATTATGGATCCATACAGTACGATCGTGGCAGAACCGGGATGGGAGATCGAAAAAAAGGAATCGGGGGCAATTCTGTTATCACACAGAGAAAATAGTGAGACAGACAGCTTATTTGAGGCGAATGAGGCCGTTCAGCTGGAGCTTTTTACCAATCGTTTTACGAGCATAGCTGAACAAATGGGTGAGATACTTCGCCGAACCGCACTCTCTGTGAATGTGAAAGACCGGCTTGATTTCTCCTGCGCACTGCTTAGTCCTGATGGCGATCTGATTGTAAACGCTCCGCATATACCGGTTCATCTGGGTGCGATGGGTACTTGTGTTCGCTCAGTTATGGAGAATATTGAAATGGAACCCGGTGATGTTGTGGTTACCAATCATCCGGCATATGGCGGTTCTCACCTGCCCGATGTAACTGTTATCACCCCTGTGTACAGTGGTAAAGAGTTGTTGGGTTTTGCTGCAAACCGGGCCCATCATGCAGAGATTGGTGGTAAAAGTCCCGGTTCAATGCCACCTGATGCCAAAAATCTTGAAGAAGAAGGTGTGATTATTTTACCTGTTTATCTCATTAAAAGCGGAAAGGGTCAATGGGATAAAATTGAGAAACTGCTGCTTGGCGGTAACTATCCATCAAGGAGCAGCAAGGAAAATCTTGCCGATTTGAGGGCGGCTGTTGCAGCGAATCAATATGGTGCGAATGCACTGATTAGTACCGCCGATCTGTACGGAGCTGATACTGTGCGAAGTTATATGAGAAAAATCAGGCTTCATTCAACCCGGAAAATGAAGCAGATGTTAAAAACAATTCCCGATGGGGTGTATCATACAGAGGAACTTCTTGATGACGGCACACCGCTAAAGGCAGCCATCACCATTACAAATAGTACTATTACGTTTGATTTTACTGGAACCGGGCCGGTTCAGCCGGGAAACCTGAATGCCACCCCTGCAATTGTTCACAGTGTGGTGATGTACATTTTACGCTTGTTGATTGATGAAGATGTTCCTCTTAATGATGGTCTATTCAATCCGGTGAAGATTATTCTGCCGGAGTGTCTGCTAAACCCCGGTTTTTCCGAAAACCCTGCCGATTGTCCTGCTTTGGTCGGTGGTAATACGGAGATCAGCCAGCGATTAACCGATACATTGCTAAAACCTTTTGAAAAGATAGCTTGCAGCCAGGGAACCATGAATAATCTGCTTTTTGGCAACGAAAAATTTGGCTATTACGAAACGGTAGGAGGCGGAACAGGCGCAGGGCCCGGTTTTCACGGTGCGGATGCTGTGCATCATCATATGACAAATACACGAGGTACTGACCCCGAGATTTTTGAGCATAAGTATCCGGTTCGCCTGAACAAGTATGCAATCAGAAAAGAGTCGGGCGGTGATGGTGAATTTCGTGGTGGAGATGGAATTATCCGGGATATTACATTCCTTGAACCTGTTTATCTGAGCGTTCTCACACAGCATCGGGTTCAAAAACCTTATGGCCTGAATGGTGGTGAAACCGGGAAAACCGGAGAGCAATGGGTGGTAAGAAAAACCGGTGAGAGAGAGAAACTTTTACCGGTAGATGGCAGAAAAATGGAACCGGGCGATCGATTTATTTTACACACCCCGGGCGGTGGTGGTTGTGGATTGCCGAAAAATCATAAATAACGTGAGTTCTATATTAGAATGAACAATATGACTGAACCCGTCTTATTAAACTGCATCGGGATGCGCTCTAACTGACGATTCTTTCTATGTATTATATCGAAGTCATGTTAACTAGATGATCACCGTTTGGGTGAACTCTCCATCAAGAATGAGAAATTGCTTATTGGGAAAGGTTTTTTGTAGTAGATAAATCCTTCACCATAGGTAAAGCCTCCCAAATGGCCAAGTTGTTTTGCACGAGCTCTTAGTGATACAAAAAAATCAGGATCAGAAATATAGGTTTCCAGTTCATCACCGGGCTCGGCAACATTAAACTGAGAGGAAAATGCCTTTATAGCTTTCTCCTTGATGTCGATGGAATCAGAAATATCAAAAATGAAATCGGGTTCCAGTGGCTGATCCTGGATATAATGTAAAACATGTACCGGCCGATGTGGCTCTTGCAGTTTACCATCGGGACCTTTGGTTTCGATCTTTTTCAAACCGCTGTAGAAAATAGAGTCCAGTTGAAGTGCTGCTGCATGGCCATGATCCGGGTGGCGGTCTTTCGGTGCGTTGATCAGACAAATATGCGGCTTGTAAAAGCGGATACGCTCAATAATTGGAAGCTGGAGTTCCCGTGTATTGTGCAGTTCAGTATCAGGCAGTCCAAGATTATCTCTTGCATGGAGACCAATAATCTGCGCAGCTTCTGCCGCCTCTTTTAAACGTAAAGCAGGTGTGCCCCGTGTGCCCATCTCGCCACGCGTTAAATCTATTACACCCACCCGCAGCCCCTGCTGCACAAGAGCTGCAAGTGTTCCGGAGCAACTGAGTTCAGTATCATCGGGGTGGGCAGCAAGTGCAAGTACATCAAGTTTCATAGAGTCCGGTTGAATGAAATTTTATTTTAAATATAGTGAAACGAAATCTTCTTCTGTCCGTAATGAATAAAAATTACTGAATAGAATATTCGAAGAGAAACATCTTACATCTTCTTATCCCTTGAAATGAATCGATTCTTTATCAGCTTATTGGAAGGTACAAAAATTGCATTTTCAGCAATTTGGACCAATAAAACGCGTGCAATTCTCACCACAACGTGTATTGTAATTGGCATTGTTTCAGTTACAGCTATGAACACGATATCAGATGGTATAGACCGTACCTTTGAAGAGAGTATGGATATGCTGGGTCGAAATGTAGTGTATGTAGAAAAATGGCCATGGGGATTTGGTGGTGAATACCGCTGGTGGGAGTATCGAAATCGCAGGGAGATGGAAGTATCATATGTTGATCGTCTGCGGGATCTTACCCCTGCGGCAACTGAGGTGTCTGCATCGGCCCGAAGAAGTGTTGGTGTTCGTTATCTTGAACGCTCGGCCGATGGAGTGATGCTATCCGGTGTTACAACGGGTTATTTCAGAACCTCCGGTGTGAACATCGAGGATGGCAGAGTTTTTACAGATTCTGAAGTCCAGCGTGTTGCGAGGGTGGTAATTCTTGGAAACACGGTATCAGAAGCACTATTTCCCAATCAGGATCCAATAGGTAAACAAGTTCACATTCGGGGGCAGCGTTTTACCGTTATTGGTGTGATGGAGAGGCAGGGAAGTTTTCTAGGCATGGAAGATTTTGATAATGCCATGATCATGCCGATAAGCTCTTTTGGAACCATGTTCAGTTTGAGAAGCGGAATACAGCTCACTGTTCAATTTCCCGATGATGAAAGTATGATTGATGGCGAATATGAGGTAATTGGTGCGATGAGACAGATTCGCCAGCTCGATCCGCTTGATGACAACGATTTTGCCATCAATAAGGCTGCACTTTTTGAGCAGGAGTTTCAGGGAATGAAGATGGTTATTTATGGAATCGGAATTTTTCTCACCGGCCTTGCTCTCTTTGTAGGTGGAATCGGCGTGATGAACATCATGTTTGTATCCGTAAAAGAACGCACCAAAGAAATTGGAATACGCAAAGCAGTAGGGGCAAAATCGTGGGAAATATTGCTTCAATTTTTGATGGAGGCCATTGTTATATGCCTTGTGGGCGGCCTGATTGGCGTTCTGCTATCCATTGGGGTAACCCACCTGCTGAACCAGTTTTTTGTAGCCTACATGGACTGGACAACCGTGGTGAATGCAATTCTGATTTGCGCATTTATCGGAATTCTGTTCGGATATTTGCCATCGAACAAAGCTGCAAAATCAGATCCAATTGAATCATTGAGATATGAGTAATCAGCTATGAATATTTTAGAAGTTTTCAGACAGGCAGTAGATTCCATCCGGGCAAATAAGCTTCGCTCTTCGCTTACCCTTCTTGCGATTTCTGTGGGTGTATTTGCCATTATTAGTGCTAACACGGCTGTTCTTGTTCTTGATACCTACTTTAAAGATACGCTCAGTTTGATGGGAGGGGATGTTATTACGGTTTCAAAATTCCCTGCAATTCAGATGGGCCCTACAGATTGGGAGCAGTACCGAAATCGGCAAGATATTACCATTCATCAAATGGAACGCATGCAGGAGATGTCCCGCACGGCTACCGGAATTGGCCCTAACAGGCAATACCGTACTACAAGAGTCTCTTATGGTGAGCTTGAAACGGAACCCAATATTGGAATACGTGGAGGTAATGAACACTACCTTGAGAATAATGCATATGTTATTGAAGAGGGGCGAAATTTCCTTCCCGAAGATATTGATTATGCAAGATCAGTAGCCATTATCGGTGCAGATGTTGCAGATGCTCTCTTTGAGCTTGAAACACCACTGGGGAAAATTATTCGGATTGAAGGGCGCCCTTACACGGTTATCGGTGTGACTGAAGCAAAAGGAAATGTTTTCGGAAATACACTCGATCGGTTTGTGGTGATTCCTTACTCAAATCTGGCCGGAGTTTATGGTAGAAATCAGAATATAGGCATACAGCTGCGTGCAGGATCTGTTGATCGCGTTTCGGCAACAATTGATGAAATGACAGGGATTTTACGCGCCATCAGGCAGGTTGATCCTGCAGCCGTAAATGATTTTGAGATTACTACAAACGAATCCCTTGGAAATGCTTTCGACTCATTCACTGGTGTACTTTATCTCATTGGTTTTGTAATAGGTGGAATTGTGCTTCTTGGTGCAGGAATTGGCGTGATGAATATAATGCTTGTATCAGTAACAGAACGTACGCGCGAAATCGGGCTGAGAAAAGCAGTGGGAGCTACCAGAAAAGCCATTGTTTCTCAGTTTTTGATGGAATCGATTGCTATCTGCCAGATCGGGGGTGTGATCGGGATTATTGCCGGCGTTGGCTTGGGCAATATGGCTGCTCTCTGGCTCGAGTCAAGTTTGGTAATCCCCTGGAGCTCTGCTGTTGCAGGTGTGGTTGGTATGACTGTAGTCGGTGTACTTTTTGGTGTTTATCCTGCCTATAAAGCTGCTATGCTCGACCCGATCGAAAGCCTTCGTTACGAATAGTACACTTTCAATCTGCATTGACCCTCCCTTTTAATTCCTGTTGCCGGATAAAATGTTTGGTATTAATCCTTAAACAGGCCCTTATAAGCTCTAATAGTTGTATGTACAATAAGTTTGGGGGGATATCCTGCAATTCTCTAAAGAATTCATAGAATTTGTTTATCATTACTGTTCAGGGTGTTATTTTGAAACACAAATAACCGATTTCATAAACATCTAACCACTTGAATGATGGATGAAAATATTATAAATGATTTGAATAACGAACTTGAAAGTGTAATTGAAGAAGGCCATTCCATGCTGCGCGATGCTGAGTTGGAGGAAAAATTTCAAGAGATAAAAACCGAAGCAGAACTTCTTATCCGTAAATACCCTATTAGTAGTGTAGCCCTTGGTGCAGCTGTTGGTTTTTTAATCGGAAAGATTTTCAGATAAAAATTAAATGCCCGAAGAAAAAGAGAATAAAAACAAATACGACCAGCGGCTGCTAACCGACTTGAAAGAGTACGTTGAGAAAAGAATTAAACTCTTTTCCCTGACTATAGCAGAACAACTTTCACTGATGATGGCCCTGACCATCCAGAAATTTACCGGTATAGCCCTGTTAACAGGAGCAATGTTTTTTGTTTCAATTGGATTGGCTTTTTTCATCGGGGAATTGTTGGATAGTCTCAGTGCAGGCTTTTTGATTGTATCCGTTCCATTGTTCATTGTTGGATTTATATTCTTTCGAAAAAAATCGACACGTTTTACAGAACATTTTCAGGCAAAATTTATCGAAAAAACGATCTATCGTTTTGAAAAAGAGGATAAAAAATCATCGATGAGGGGGGAGTAAACTGAGTAAAAAGAAAAAAATAACTATGGCAGATATAAGATTGCGAAAAACCCGTTTACAAGACGATCTCGATCTGCTTGAACAGAGTTTTGAAAATCGTTTTTCAAAAGCTAAAAAGAGTATGCTGGGATCTGTTCAGCCCGTTGAGTTTATTAAGAAGAGGCCACTGCAAGTGTTTAGTGCTGCATTAATTTTAGGGCTTGCAATTAGTATTACGCGGCGTAATAAAAAGAATAAATCTGAAGGTGGTGGCTCAATTTCCCGAAGCCCTGCATTTACCGGGATTCTTTACGATGAGATGAAGCGAATTGCAGCAAGAAGGGCAGCCTCCTATATGAGTGAATGGGTTGATCAAAAAATTTCTTCGGGGAAGAATTAATACTGCGTCTTCTTAACTGCATTAAAAAAGTTGAGCCCATCATTTTCTCAGGGAATTCATCAATACTGCTTTAGAGCTTTTCTATGGCTAATGATTATGGTTTTATCAAAAAATTATAAAACTATAGGTGTGCCCTGTCGTCTAAAAGAAGGGTTAAAGATCTCTAAATGTTAAAAATCGTTTTTATTTACAAAAACAGAGAAAAAATTATGAAACTCTGGTTACACTTCTACGTGTAAAAATCCAAAATCTAATAACAGCTAATCCCATGAAGCAGAAAATACTATTACTATTGTGCTTTTTTCTCACTCCACTTTTACTCCAGGCACAAGAACGATCTATTACGCTCGAAGAAGCCATACAAATTGCACTTCAAAATAACTATCAACTAAAACAAGCTGAAAACAACAGAGGCCTTGCAGATACAAGAGTTCGAAGTGCACAAGCTGACTTTCTTCCAAACTTAAGTGCCAGCTTTTCCGGAAACCGGCAGGTTGGTAGACAGTTTGTTCAGGAAGATCTCACATTTGAAGACCGAACCACAATTGGATTAAATGGTGGAATCAATACCAGTATTACTGTGTTTGATGGATTCTCAAATATATCCAATCTCAGAAGGGCACAGGCTGAAAAAGCTTCGGATGATCTGCAATTTGAGCGTCTTCGGGAAAATGTAATGTTCAACACTGCCAGCCGGTATTTGCAGGTTGTGTTAAATGAAGAGCTACTCAAGATTTCAGAAACCACACTCGAAGCTTCAGAAAGTCAGCTGGAACAGGTAAGAGCCCAGGTTGAAGTAGGTGCCCGTCCGATGGTGGATCTTTTTAATCAGGAATCGGCTGTTGCAAACGATGAACTAACCGTTATTCAGCGTGAAAATGCACTTGAAGTGAGTAAAGCACAACTCATCCGAATTATGCAAGATGAAAGCATCACCGATATTGTAACAAGCATGCCTTCTGTAGACGAACTTTCACTTGCTCCTGTTAACCTGAATCTCCATGATCTCATTGAAGCAGCACTGGAAATGAGAAGCGACCTCAGATCACAAGAATTTGATATCGAAAGTAACCGCCAAAGCTACAGAATTGCACGGGCTCAATATTTGCCAACAATTAATGCAAGTGCTTCTATTGGTGCCAGATATAGCGACCAGTTTACATTTATGGGTGAGTCAGTATCATTCAGCGACCAGTTTTTCGATCAAAACGTAACCAGATCCATTGGGTTCAACATACAGATTCCAATTTTTACCCGCTGGAACAACAGAACCAATGTTGAAAGTGCATATGTACAGTTACGAAACAGCGAACTGCAACTTGATAATGTGCGCTTCCAGATCTCTGAAGAGGTACGGCAGGCATACAGCGATTACCAGTCAATCGTAAAAGAGCTTGAATCAACAGAAAAATCCCTTCGTGCGGCCGAACGAGCCTACGAAACTGAGCAGCAACGATATGAAGTTGGGTCGTCAACTCTGATTGAATTGAACCTTGCCAATGCAAATTATGTGCATGCACAATCAAACAGAATACAGGCGATTTATAACTTTGTTTTCCAGGAGCAGCTGTTAGACTATTTCCTGGGTCAGCTCGATACCGGGATGGATTTTTAGAACATATAATCACATCATATCATAATAGAACGGGATGGCAAAAGAGAAATCAGCAACAAAAAAACTTATCAAACTATTAGGCGGAATCTTTCTGGTTGTAGTGGTACTTGGCATCATTGCCAAAACTGCCGGCTGGCTTGATGGAGGCAGTGCAGAGGTAACGGTTGAAACCGAAACTGCCGAGCTTCGAACAATCACCCAGATTGTATCAGCCACAGGAAGAATTCAACCCGAGGTTGAAGTTATTATCCGCCCGGATGTGTCCGGTGAAATCATCGAATTGAATGTACGTGAGGGTGATTATGTACGCGAGGGTGATTTGTTACTTCGGATCAAACCTGATCTCTATGAGGCCAAAATAGACGAGCTGAGTGCCATGCTTTTAACACAACGATCCCGAATGGAGCAGGCCAGGGCACAGATGCTTCAGGCAGAAGTTGAATATGTGAAAAACAAACAGCTTTATGACAGGGAACTGATCTCAGAACTCGAATATTTACAATCTTCAAACAATTTTGAAGCTCAAAAATCAAATTTCCGCGCAGCCGAATATCAGATCGAAAGTGCACGTGCACAATTGAGAAGAGCCGAAGAAGAGTTGCAGCAAACCGTAATTCGATCACCAAAAAACGGAACTATCAGCCGGCTAGCTGTTGAGCGGGGTGAACGGGTACTTGGACAGGCACAAACCGCCGGAACCGAAATGATGCGCATTGCCAGAATGGAGCAGATGGAAGTGGTTGTGGATGTTAATGAAAACGATATTGTGAATGTGAGTGTGGCTGATACATCCGTTATTGAAATAGATGCTTATCCAAACCGATCATTCGAAGGTGTTGTAACGGAAATAGCCAACTCGGCTGAAATTGCAGGTACCGGATCGGCTGACCAGGTGACGAACTATAAGGTGAAAATTCGAATTATTACACCTCATAATCTCGACCAGGCCGGTTCAGAGTTTATGGTGATGAATGTGAGTGAAGGCACTCAAAGCGAAGAAAGTCCGAGCTTCAAACCGGGTATGTCGGCCAATGTGGATATTCGTACAAATACAGTATTTGATGTTGTCTCGATTCCAATTCAGGCAGTTACCGTTCGCGACTTTTCAAGATCTGCCGTTGCGGATACTACCGAAAGTGAAAATGGGAATGGCCGCTCATCAAGAGGGCGTAGTGAAGATTTCAGACGGGTAGTTTTTGTAAATGATGGCGGCATTGCCAAGCGAACAGAAGTTACTACGGGAATTAGTGATAACAGCCACATTCAGATAATGAACGGAGTTGAAGCCGGAGCAGAAGTTGTGACAGGCAGCTATCGGGTGCTTTCCAGAGAGCTGGAAGATGGCGATAAAATCAACGTATCAAACAGAAACTGATAACAGCAATCATTGACGTAGGTGTGAGGTATGGCTAAGAAAATTATTGAAATAAAAGATCTCAAAAGGCACTATAAAATGGGGCAGACTCTTGTTCGCGCTCTCGATGGTGTAACTTTCGATATTGCTGAGAATGAATATATCGCCATCATGGGGCCATCAGGATCGGGAAAATCAACGCTGATGAATCTTATCGGGTGCCTCGATTCACCTACGGAAGGCGAATACATTCTAAACGGTCACAGAGTGAGTGATCTGGATGACTCCGAACTTGCTCAGATCAGAAATCGTGAGATTGGATTTGTTTTTCAAACTTTTAACCTGCTTCCGCGAACCGACTGTCTCAGCAATGTGGAGCTTCCGCTAATCTATTCAGGTATCAAAAGTAAAATCAGGAAAGAGAAAGCATCAGCAACCCTTACAAAAGTTGGTCTGGGCGATCGAATGGATCACAAACCGAATGAACTCTCCGGCGGACAGCGACAGCGGGTTGCCATTGCAAGAGCGCTGGTAAACGACCCCTCTATTTTGCTTGCTGATGAACCCACCGGAAACCTCGACAGTAAAACCGGTGACGAAATTATGCTTCTGTTTGAAGAACTCTACCGATCGGGCAATACCATCATTCTGGTTACTCACGAGAACGATATAGCCAATTATGCCCGCAGGGTAATCAGGCTTCGGGATGGTAAAATAGAAGTAGATGAAAAAATTGAGAATCCAACTCTTGCCAGCAAAGATTTGCAAGCTGTAGCAGTTTAACTGCACTGTATTAGAATTCTGATCATTTCTATTTATTTGCTGAACCAACCGGCAGACACAATTGTTCTGTTTACCATGAAAAATCAGACAGAAAATTTTGACGTAATTGTGGCCGGAGCCGGTATGGGAGGCATGACAGCCGCTTCTTTAATTGCCAATGCAGGCTATAAAGTTCTGGTACTTGAAAAAGCACATGTTACCGGCGGCTGCAGCTCCTCATACTATCGCAAGGGATATATTTTTGAGTCTGGCGCTACCACTCTCATCGGGTTTGATGAAAACCAACCGCTGCGAAATCTTGAAGACACCCTTGGTATTACGTTACCAAAAGAACCGATTTCCCCATCAATGAGTGTCCAAATGGGCGATAAAACAGTTACCCGGTGGCAAGACAAGAACAAGTGGCTCAACGAGGTGAAAATTCAGTTTGGAGAACCCGCTGAACAGGAAGCATTTTGGAACCTTGCGTTTGAAATATCGGATGTGGTATGGAGGGTTTCCGGGAAAAATAACTTTTTTCCTCCGGTAGATGGATCAGATTGGTTTCAGCTGTTGAAAAACAATCCAATGGATGTTTGGGTGCTACTCTATGCTTTAAAATCGGTTAAGAAAGCAGCCTCCGATATCGGTATTTCTAATCCGGAGTTCTACAGGTTTTTGGATGAACAGCTTATTATTTCATCACAGGCAGATGCTGAGAGTACGCCCTTTCTTTTTGGAGCGCCTGCCATAACGTACACCAATTACACCAACTATTACGTGCCCGGGGGGCTTCATGAAATGGTAAAAACACTTGAACTTTTTTTGAAGAATCACGGGGCAGAAGTTCATACAAAAGAAGGCGTAAAATCAATTTATCAGGTTGATGGTGGGTATGAAGTGATCAGTTCAAAAGGCAGACGATACAGGGCAAAAGCTGTGGTATCTAACATTCCTGTATGGAACATGCCCGATTATACCGGCGGAAATATCGCAAGCTATTTTAAAAATGAAGCTGCCAAATATGATGAAGCATGGGGTGCGTTCACCATGGGTATTGTAACAGATGATGTGTACGGCGAAAACATGACACTCCACCATCAGCTGCACATCGAAGAATCCGAAAAAACAGCGGGCCTTGATTCTGATTCGATCTTTGTATCGATGTCGAAAAAAGGAGATACGAGCCGTGCAGAAACAGGTAGCAGAGTTTTGAATGTATCTACCCATACAAAACCGGAGTATTGGTTTGAGTTGAATGGAAACTACGATGCATTGAAATTGCAGGTTCAGAACAAAATCACCGAGATTTTGAGGAAGAAACTCCCCGGTTTTAACAAGGCAGAAATTAAACTTAGTTTTTCTGCCACACCTGTAAGCTGGAGTAACTGGGTTTATCGAAAAAAAGGAAGGGTGGGTGGTATCCCTCAAAGTATGTCGCGTTCCCTGTTGGACTGGACCCCAAATAAAACTCCATTTAATGGACTCTATCTCTGCGGCGATACCGTTTTCCCGGGGCAGGGAATTCCGGGCGTAACTTTAAGTGGATTTAACGTATATTTCAGGGTTCAAAAATATTTAAAAAATCTTTCAAATCATTGAATTACCAAGGCGATAACTATTCACCAAATACACAATTTTCAATATTTCCACCCGCAGTTAAACATCTGTTAATTGTTAACCTGCTTGTGTTTGTGGCACTCAGTAACCCAATGCTCTACAGATTCCTGATGGAATTTGGGGCGCTCTGGCCGATTGGTTCAGGCCTGTTCATGCCCACGCAGCTTGTTACATATATGTTTCTGCATGCCGGTTTCGGGCACATCATATTTAACCTTTTTGCTCTTTGGATATTTGGCCAGGGAATTGAAAATTTTTGGGGAACCAAGCGGTTTGCCATCTATTACTTTTTAACGGGAATTGGAGCTGCCCTTATTCATATGTGGATAGGCGGAACAGGAGCACCCACGGTTGGTGCATCAGGTGCTGTGTACGGTATTTTGCTGGCTTTTGGTATGATGTTTCCCGATCGCTACATCATGCTGCTCATCCCGCCAATTCCCATTAAAGCGAAATATTTTGTGGCTATATTTGGTGTGATCGAACTTTTTTCAGGGTTGATGCGGCCAGATAGTGGTATCGCACACTTTGCCCACCTGGGTGGTATGGTGGTTGGATTTATACTGATAAAGTACTGGGGATTGAAAGGCGAGAATCAAACCTAAACTATGCAGGGAATGTATCAGCAAGACTCTTTTGGCAATGCTTTTAAGCGCGGATTTCAGCGAATGCCGCTCATAATTCGTACGATTATTGCCATCAATGTGATCGTATTTATCTTCCAGGCCATCTTTGGAAATATTCAGATAGGCGGGCAATCCCTCAATCGGCACATTGTACAATATCTCGCATTTGATCCCTCACTCGGCACAGCCATTACCCAACCCTGGCGCCTTATAACATACATGTTTCTGCATGGTAGCGGATTTCACCTGCTCTTTAATATGCTCTGGCTCTGGTGGATGGGCCGTTCTGTTGAGGAAGCCATAGGCCCCCGATCATTTTCGGTAATCTTTTTCGGGGCCGGAATTGGTGGTGCTTTTTTCCATATCGCATTTTCGTTTCTTTACGGAACTACATTTGTAATTGGCGCATCCGGTGCGGTATTTGGTGTGATGGTTGCCTTTGCTTATTTGTTCCCGAGAGCACCGATTATGCTGATCTTCTTGCCACCCATTGAAGCACGTTTTGTAGTGGCCGGCCTCATTGCTTTTGATGTACTCTTTATTGGCTCGGGCGATGGCGTGGCCAGGCTGGTTCACCTGGGCGGAGCCGGTATTGGTTACCTGCTGATTAAAGCCCATTATGGCGGGCATGATCTCTCAAAATATGTACGACCTATTGAACGGCTGTGGACTGAATCCCCCAAAAAGAAAGAGAAACGCTCGAAACCGAAGAACAAAAAAATGTATTCGGTGAGTGATGTTGAAATTGTTGAAGAAACCGACCAATCGGAACTGGATGCCATTCTTGAAAAAATCTCAAAAAGCGGCTACGACGGTCTCACCGCCGAAGAGAAAAGAAAGCTGTTTGAACTGAGTAAGAGAAACTGAACGTTGTAAAGCTCCAAGATCCAAATCTCAAATTCCAAACATATGTTGACAGTTGATAATTTACAGTAGACAACTTTAGAACTGAAAAATGAGCTTGATTGAACTGATATATAGTTTAAATGAATTGTCAATTGTCGATTATTTTATCATGATGATCAAATAGTATTGACCATCAATAATTAACTTTAAAAAAATGTCTAAAAACTTTAGGGATTTAACGGTTTACAAGAAGGCATTTAATCTGGCAATGTTTGTATTTGATTTAACTAAAAAGTTTCCGTCTGAAGAGAAGTATGCGTTAAAGATCAGGCTCGACGATCATCCAGATCGGTCTGTAGGGCAATTGGAGAAGGCTACAGAAAAAGGCTGTATCCGAAACATTTTATTACTAAAATGAGTGATGCAGATATGGAAAACACCGAAACACAAATTTCTATGGATTTTGCTCTTGCATGTGGATATATCACGAAGGAAGAAAATCTGGAAGTCCGAACAAGATCTGAAGAAATCGGTAAACTTTTGAATCACATGATCAAAAACCCGGAACGTTATCAACGCAAAAACTCAACTTAATGAGCAAGATGTTTGTTTGAAGAGTTGTCAGTTGTCTATTATCAACTTTACATTACTTACAAATAAATTTCGAAACATTTTATACTTAAAACTCAACTTAGCAAGCAAGATTCTTATATGAAAGTTGTTAACTGTCAATTGCCTACTGTCAACTTTTTAAACAACGAATACAAAATTTAATATGGATTTAATTCAACGAAGAAAATCAATCCCTGTAACCATTGGCGATGTAACTGTTGGCGGTGGGAACCCGATTGTGGTTCAATCAATGACAAACACCGATACCGCTGATATTGACGAAACCGTTGAGCAGATTGATCATCTGAATAAGGCCGGGTCTGAACTGGTTCGTATCACGGTAAATAATGATGCGGCAGCGAAGGCTGTTCCATATATCAAAGAGAAGCTTATCAATCGCGGGGTTACTGTACCCATTATTGGTGATTTTCACTACAACGGGCATGTATTGCTTACCAAATATCCAAGTATGGCAAAATCTCTGGCCAAATTCCGGATCAACCCGGGAAATACCGGCACCAAAACACGAGATGAAAACTTCTGCACCATTGTAGAACAGGCCATAAAGTATGACAAACCCGTTCGCATTGGCGTAAACTGGGGATCGCTCGACCAGCAGTTACTGGCACAGTATATGGACGAAAACAATGCCCGTAAAGAGCCTAAATCATCCAAAGAGGTGATGCTTGATACCATGGTAGAAAGTGCCAGGCGTTCAACGGCATTGGCTGAAGATGTTGGCCTGCCATCCGATAAAATAATTGTAAGTTGCAAAATGAGTGGTGTGCAGGATCTCATCAAAGTGTACCAGCGAGTAGCTGATGTAATACCTTATGCACTACACCTTGGCCTCACGGAAGCCGGTATGGGTATGAAGGGTACCGTAGCAAGCTCTGTTGCCCTGGCAATTTTACTTCAAAGAGGGATTGGGGATACCATTCGAGTATCACTCACGCCGATGCCCGGTGCCGACAGGGCAGAGGAAGTGCGAATTTGCCAGCAGATTTTACAGTCTTTGGGAATCCGAAGTTTTATACCCCAGGTTACATCCTGCCCGGGTTGCGGCCGCACAAAGAGCACCTACTTCCAGGAACTGGCCGATGAAATTCAGAATCATATCGTAGAGATGATGCCGATCTGGAGAGAGATTTATCCAGGAGTGGAAGAGATGGATGTGGCGGTAATGGGTTGTGTGGTCAACGGGCCGGGCGAATCCCGGCATGCAAATATTGGTATCTCACTTCCGGGTACATTCGAAGAGCCAAAAGCTCCGGTCTATGTGGATGGTGAACACCATAGCACCCTGCGCGGTGATAATATTGGTGCTGAGTTCAGGCAGATGCTGGAAGAGTACATCAAGAAAAATTACAGCAAATCTGAAAAAACTGAAGTCTGAACCCGGATTAAACCTTTCTGGTATCTCCTAAATCTCACCTGAAAACAGTCAAATGTAAGCAGTTACATTCATAAATGGATGATTTTCTGATGTCATCTATTTATGGCTTCCTAAGCAAATCTTTGTGAACAGGCATATTTTACAACATTCGTTCAAAATATGTTGACTAAAATGTCTTTTTTTCTCATATTACTGTAAGCGCTTACATTATTTAGCGAATGAATAATTTATAAATTATTGAATAACAATTAGTTACATAATCAAATAAAGAAGGAGTAAGGAAAATGAAAAAGTATATGATGATTTTCTTCGCGCTGTTTGTAGGTCTGGCTATGATCTCATGCAGTGATGACAGTGTCAGCATTATCGATTTTGATGATGATGACGACGAAACGGAAGAATTGGTCTATTCGATCAATTTTGAAGTTGAAGGAACCGGTGACACGTTCACATTCTCGGTAGATATGGAAGGAGCAACTATCGAAGGTGAGGATCTGCCGGACGATTTTGAAGGTGATATTTTCGAATTCAACCCGGAAATACACGAAGTATTTATTGCAGGAGCGATGGTAGGATGGCCTGAGCCGGGATCAGAACGCACATTGCGTTTGACCAGAGCCGGATCGAATGGTGGAGTTATTCCCGCCGGTAATACTGAATTCAAGTTCTTTATTGTAATCAATGAAGAGCCATCATGGGGATATGGTGAGTGGGAAGGCAACCCTAATCGCAGTGTAGAAGTTACTGCCGGCGGAACATTCTCAGCAGAATGGGGCGATCAGCCTGATGTAGAAGAGCCCGATGGTGATTTCCCTGAGACCCTCTATCTTGCAGGAAGCTTCCAGGAAGCAGGCGGATATGGTTCTGATTGGTCACCTGCTGAAGGGCCACAACTTGGTTCAACCGATACCGGTGTATACGACGGATATGTATACTTTGCTGAAGAAGGTTTCGAATTTAAGCTGGTAAAGGGAGATGACTGGGGTGATGGCGATTTCGGCGGAGCTGATGGTGAACTTACCGATGGCGGAGACAACATTGATGCCGGCGATGCAGGTTATAAGCGCGTATTCGTAAATGCTGTTGACATGACATACAGCTTAACCACAACCGTATGGGGAATCATTGGTGATGCTACTCCGGGTGGTTGGGATGAAAGCACTGAAATGGAATTTGATGCGGACTCCAAAACGTGGACAATTACCACGGATCTTGAAGATGGCGAAATGAAATTCCGTGCTAACGACGCATGGGATATCAATGTTGGTGACAATGACGGTGACGGAACCCTGGAGAATGACGGTGGAAACATCGAAGTAACTGCAGGTAACTACACCATTACGCTGGATCTCAACGGCACAGAATGGACATATAATGTAGAAGCTAATTAATAATTCATGTGGTTATGAATTGAAGCCCGCTCACATGATTCTGTGGGCGGGTTTTTTTATCTGATTTTCTTACAATAAAATTGTTTAAGACGTACCTTCTCAACAATCATTCTGCAATTGCTCTGTAAATAAATGCCTGAATCAATTTCTGTAACAGAATGATATATTCAGTGTTAATTCGGAGAAATCTACCACGATGAACATGAAGCTCTCAACCTAAACAAGCGAGTAACGATTTGCCCAAAACCATATACGATATTGCAAACGCGGCCGGTGTGAGTATTGCCACTGTATCGAGGGTTTTTAACAGCTCGAACAGTGTTAAGGAAACTACCAGGGAAAAAATTTTGAAAATTGCCGACGAGATGGGATACCACCCGCAGGCGTATGCACAGGGGCTTGCCAGTAAAAAGAAGAACAGTATTATGCTGCTTGTGCCTGTAATGTCGAACTATTTCTTCACGGAAATTCTGCGCGGCACACAAGATATTTTAACGGATGAAAATATTGAACTTACCATTCTCAATATTAATCAGGAGAAAGGTGTCTTCAGGCAGGTTGAGCAGGTAATAAAGAGGCAATGGGCCGATGGTTACCTCTTGGTTTCACTTCACTTATCACAGCAGGAGCTGCAAAAACTGAAACGTTATAAAGTACCGATCAGTCTGCTTGATGATCACTCTACTCATTTTGATTCTGTAAGTTTTAACAACGAACAGGGCGGTTACACAGCTACAAAATACCTGCTAAATAAAGGGCACAAACAAATCGTACTGCTTTCCGGTCGAAAAGAGTCGATCCCGAATAAAGAACGCCTGAAAGGATATTTAAAAGCACTTGGAGAGTATAAAATACCTTTTGATGAGAATCTGCACATTACCGGTGATTCAATGGATCGTGACGGATTTACTGAAAAGAATGGGTATGAAGCGATGTCTAAAATATTGAAACTGGAGAAACCGGTAGATGCCATTTTCTGTACATCCGATATTAAAGCAGTGGGCGCACTTAAAGCGATGGATGATTTTGGTAAAAAAATTCCACTTATCAGCTACGATAATCTCTCCATCTCTGAATACATCGGCCTATCAACGATTTTTCAGCCAATGTACAAGATGGGTTGCCAGGCAACACGACATCTTCTCAATCGAATTGATAATCCGGAGATGATAATTTGCGATCATATTCACAATCCTGAGCTCATCATTCGCAAATCCTCCGAATTCTGATCTCACTAATCACACCCTATGAAATTTTTTAGACTACTTTTTTCCGCATCAATTGTTCTGTTTCTTTTTCGTCCGGTAACTGCCCAGGTTATTGAAACGGTTCCTGCATTCCCAACGGAAGATCAATCGATAACCATTATTTTTGATGCAACCGAGGCAGAACGAAGTGATTTGGTGGGCTTTACAGGCGAGTTATATGCTCACACTGGATTAATTATTTCTGAACAAGATCAAAATAGCGGTACTTGGAATTATGTTAAAACAGATTGGGGAGAAAATACCCCGGAAACAAGGCTTACTAGCCTTGGAGATGACCGGTGGCAGCTTGAAATAGAAGATATACGTGAATATTACGGAGTGCCATCATCTGTAAACAGAATCTTTCAAATTGCTATACTATTCAGAAGTGGACAAGTTCTTTCAGATGGTTTGCAAACTGAAGACCTCTTTATAGATTTATATCAGGATGAACTTCTGGTCCGTTTTTCCCGCCCGTCAGTATCACCGCCAAATCCGTTTTTTGCCGAATTGAACAGTGATGTAGAGTTTGAGGTAGTGGGAATTTCGCCCGATGGTACACTTGCATCGATCACTCTATTTCAGGGTGATGATCAGATTGCATCTGTTTCAAACAGTGATACTCTTCGATACGATTATACAGTAACCAGTTCAGGCCGTACCGATTTCAGAGCAGTGGCCGAAGATGGCGAAGGCAACCGGGTGGAAGATGAACTGTACATCATTGTCAATCCCCGGGTAACCGAGCAGTCACGCCCGCAGGGAATTGAGGATGGCATTACCTATCATGAGGATGGCTCAACAGTTACATTCTCTCTGTATGCTCCTTCGAAAGAGTTTGTTTATGTGATTGGCGATCACAGCGACTGGGAAGTACGTGAAGAGTATTTCATGAAACGTGATTTTGCCCGCAGCGACAGTGTTCACTACTGGCTTACAATAGAAGATTTCACACCGGGAGAGGCCTACCGGTTTCAATATCTGATAGATGGCGAAATCCGGACGGCCGATCTCTTTTCTGAGCTTGTGCTGCATCCATCGCGGGATCAGGGTATCTCATCATCTGTATATCCAAATATGCCGTCCTATCCGCAGGGATTAACAACGGAGTATGTAACTGTAATCCATCCGGGCAGGGAAGCGTACCAGTGGCAGGTAACCGATTTTGAGCGACCGCCCGTGGATGAACTGGTAGTGTACGAACTGTTACTTCGCGATTTTGTGGAAGAGAGCACGTTCGAAACCCTTCGGGATACGCTTGGATATCTTGATAGACTGGGTGTGAATGTGGTGGAACTGATGCCTGTTCAGGAGTTTGACGGAAACCTGAGCTGGGGATACAATCCCGTATTTCATGGAGCATTGGATAAATCATACGGTACACGCCGTGCATTCAAAGAGTTTATTGATGAAGCGCACCGTCGCGGTATGGCCGTTGTGCTTGATGTGGTTTACAATCATGCGCAAGATGATTCACCGCTGATCCGCACATTTGGTACAAATCGGGTGGGTTCGAATACAGCGTTTTCCGCCGGAAACCCGCTGCTTGGTCCGGGCCATGCTTACAATGTGTTTTTTCATCTGAATCACGATCACCCCTATATCAAATATTGGCTGGATCGAATGAACCGCTACTGGTTAGAAACCTACAATATTGATGGATATCGATTTGATCTTACCAAAGGATTTGCATCAAATGTAAATAACCAGTCGCTGCTTGACGGAAATAATCCCCGCCGAATTGCTAACCTTAAGCGCATGTACGATGCCATTCGGGAATACGATGAGGATGCTTACATTATTCTTGAACACTTTGCCGCCAACAGTGAAGAGCGGGAACTGGAGCAGTACGGTATGCTGCTTTGGGGAAATCACAATTTTAACTACTCTGAAGGTGCGATGGGCTGGAACCAGGGCGGGAATTCCGATATGTCCGGAATCTATTTTGGTAACAGAGGTTTTGAAAATCCACACCTCATCGGATATATGGAGAGCCATGATGAACAGTGGCTGATGCATAAAATGGCCAATTTCGGTAACCAGACCAATCCTGATTACGACATCAGAGAACTGGATGTGGCTCTGCAGCGAATGAAACTGGCTGCTTCATTCTTTTTTACGATTCCGGGGCCAAAGATGCTCTGGCAGTTTGGTGAATTGGGCTATGGATTTGCCGATGGAGAGTGCGTAAAACCGGGTGATGGTAGTGATGGTGATTGCCGGCCTCAGGATCCCGGACGTACAGCAGAAAAGCCCGTTCGATGGGAATACTACAATGAGGAGAACAGAAACCGTGTATACCGTTCGTATGGTGAATTAACACGCCTGCGCAACTCAAGCCCGGTTTTTACCAGCAGGGATACAGAATTTACATCGCAGCTGCGGGGTGAATCAAAGTGGATTCGTCTTGAGCACTCAGATATGAATGCTGTGATTGTCGGTAATTTTGGGGTTACAGAGAATGAAATGAGCGTAGATTTCCCACACGATGGAGAGTGGTTTGAATTTGTAACGGGTACATCAGAAACATTGGCCGGTACTACGACAGACTTTTTCCTTGCACCCGGTGAATTCAGGATCTATACATCAGAAAGAGTTGAACCTGCAGAAGCTAATGTATTTTTTCCGGTAGGAGAGGATGGTTTCGGAACCGTTCCTGAAGAGTTTAAGCTGAACCCCAACTATCCAAACCCGTTTAATCCAACTACACAGCTTGAGTACGAAGTGCCTCAGGAAGCATCTCTGTCTATCCGGGTGTACGATATGCTTGGCAGGGAAGTAGCTACACTGGTAAACGAGGAAGCTCATCGCCCCGGACGGTTTACTGTAACATTTGATGGCAGCTCATTAAGCAGCGGTGTTTACATCGCAAGACTGGTAAGCGGAAATACATCATCCGTGGAAAAAATGACACTCATCAAATAAAGTGAGTTGACAAATTGCAAATTCTCGCACGATCTGGCGCAAGCGTCCGCTTGTGCCATCTGATAATGGCTATTTAATTTGCTAATGAGGCCTATATACCAATCACATCTTATTAACATTTACCTTCTCATTTCAATCAAAACAGGCCAGGTTTTAATTGGTTCAAAGCGATAACCAGGGGAATTTTCTGAAATCAGGCTTCCGTTTTTCCAGGAAAGCATTTCTTCCCTCCTCAGCTTCTTCAGTCATGTAAGCAAGGCGCGTAGCTTCACCGGAAAATACCTGCTGCCCAACCATACCATCATCCACAAGGTTGAAGGCAAATTTAATCATCCGAATGGCAGTAGGGCTCTTTCCAAGTATCTCCTGTGCCCACTCAAAAGCGGTCTCTTCAAGCTCATCGTGTGGCACTACGGCATTCACCATTCCCATTTCATACGCTTCCTGTGCGGAATAATCTCTGCCCAAAAAGAAGATCTCCCGTGCACGTTTCTGGCCAACCTGACGTGCAAGAAGAGCGGAACCAAATCCACCATCAAAACTGGCAACATCGGCATCTGTCTGTTTAAATATACCGTGCTCTTTGCTGGCAAGAGTAAGATCACAAACCACATGCAGGCTGTGACCGCCTCCAACGGCCCATCCGGGAACTACACAGATTACCACTTTACTCATAAACCGAATAAGGCGCTGAATATCGAGCACATTAAGGCGCTGTACACCGTCGCTGCCTTCGTACCCTTTTGCACCGCGCACCTTTTGATCGCCGCCGGAACAAAATGCCCATCCGCCATCTTTCGGGGATGGACCTTCGCCTGAAAGGAGAATTACCCCAATGGAAGTATCTTCACGGGCATCAATCAATGCCTCTTCCAGTTCGTAAAGGGTTTTTGGACGAAATGCATTGCGTACTTCCGGCCGGTTGAATGCAATACGGGCAACGCCATCTCGCTTCTTAAAGGTAATATCTTCAAATTCTTTCACGGTTTTCCAGCTGCTCATGGGTCAGTCGTTTAATAGTTATTAGTTTGATTTCAATGTATTAAAGATCCGGGTGATTTTGAACCGTATTCACCGCCCCTTTGATGATTTCCGCCACCTCTATTGGCATATCAGCATGGACACGGTGTCCGGCCGAATCAACAATATGATGGTTCCAGGCAGGGTATTCTTCTGCAATCTTATTTTGAAGCTGAACATATTTTTGATCCAGTGAACCGCTGATCAAACACACGGGCAGTTCAGCAGGCAGGTCCTGGCAGATAAAGGGCATGGTACCTGCCCCAAACTCTCTGAGTGATCGGGCCATCATTCCAGGATGTTGCGATCGAATTACCTCTTCATACAATTCCGCTGCTTTTGGTGGAGTGTGTTTAAAAAGCGGTAAATCAAGCCAGTTATCTACAAATGAGGTGAAATTTTCTTCGATTTGATGGGCTCTCAATTCATCTTGTTCTCTTCGCTCTTTTCTTTGAAACTCATCTTCAATACCACAATGGGCACTTTCGATTACAGCGCCCCGGAAGTATTCAGGGCAATTAGCGAGCAGCTGAAAAGCAAGCCTGCCGCCCATGCTGTATCCGTAAATAAATAGATTTGAAAAACTAAGCCGATCCAGAATTGATCGAAGTTGCTTGATCTGTCTTTCTGCAGTGAGAATTCCATCGGTATCCGGTGTTTGGGTTTGCCCATGGCCGGAAAGATCGATGGTGACAGGATTACAAAATTGTTTTAAGTGAACAATCAGCGGGTTGAACACTTTTTCGGATCCCATAAAACCGTGCATCATCAACAAGTATGGGAACTTCGGTTTTGATTTATGGATGGTGCAATGATAGTGAACTGAGTCCGAAATCAGTCGAATCATATCAGAAGGATTCTCTCAGTTTCATACTTGCATCAGCATCTGTAACACACTCAATAATCATCGATTTTCCAATTGATTTAAAATCGAGAGCTTCTAAATCACTCTTTTTTTCAACCCGAAGATAGGGCAGACCGGATGCATTTGCGAGAAATTGAATGTTTACATCCTGTGGAGTTTGGAAATAGGTTTGGAACAGATCAGCCCTGTTCTGTTCCTTCAGCATCGTATACACAGGTAGCATCTGAAAAATGGTGCCTCCACCATTATTAATCACAACGGTAACTACCGGTGCTTTGAGGGATTTCAGAGAAAACAGAGCGTTGCTGTCGTGCAAAAAGGCAAGATCGCCCAGCAGACAGAAGACAGGCTTCTCCGAAGATTCAGCAATACCCGCCGCTGTCGATAAAATTCCATCGATGCCTGCGGCTCCACGGTTAACAAACTGATTCACAGATGAGCTGCCAAACTGAGCCATATCCCGGGCCGGGAAGGAGTTTGAAAGCATCACATTCCAGTCTTTTTCAATACTTTCGTAAATGTAATTAAAGATATGACCATCAGTGAGTTGATCTGTATTATCTAAACTCTTTTTAAGAAGATCTTTTGAGTGATGATCATGCTTTTTCCATCTTTCAAACCATCCATCAGACGTAGCAGATTTTATTTTTTGAAGATCTAAATCATCGGAAGGATTCAGAATAATTCGATACAAAACTCTTTTGAAATGATCTTGCCAGGCATCTCTGCTGATAAATTGAAGAACGGGCACATCATGCCAGGTTTCAACTGCAGATAAAACAGGTTTTGTGAAAGGCTGATCTCCAAATTGCAGAATCAGGTCGGGCTTTAGTTGTTTCCGAAGATCAGTGTTTCTCAAAATTCTATCAAACCGATCGATCTGCATATCGGAAATGATATTGCTTCCGGGCTCAGCAACAACGGGACAATTAAGAGAATTGCTTAATTGCAGAACCAGATCTAAAAGTGCCTGATGTGGATTTGCAGGTCCGGCGATTATCAGTGGCCTTTGAGATTTGTTGATCATATCAATGATTTCACCCGATAAGTGAATAGATTTGTTGGCTATGGAGGAAATTTTATGATCTCTATTCAGAACATTTTTCTCAGACTCCTCAATCACCAGTTTTAACTGTTCAGAAGTTGGTTCAAGTGGTTTTCTGAAAGGAAGATTGATATGTGCTGCTCCTCCTTTTGTAATAGCAGTTTCCGTTGCCTGTTGTGCCAGAAACCGGAGCCGTTTAAAATCATCATCATCGAACGCTGGTTCACCGGCTTCATGAAAAAAAATGGCTTGATCACCGAAAATTTTTAGTTGATCAACAGTTTGTGAGCTTCCGATGCCGCGCAGATTGGGGGGGCGATCAGCCGAAAGAATAACCATTGGTGTGCCGGACTCCTTAGCTTCGATAACAGCAGGCATATAATTGGCCACCGCTGTTCCTGAAGTACAGATAAGCAGTGCGGCCTTTCCAGTGGCTTTACCAATTCCAAGTGCTATAAAGCCGGCTGATCGTTCATCCAGAACAATCTTTTTATGTAAACCGGGATGTACAGCCACCGCCATAGTTAACGGTGTTGAGCGTGATCCCGGTGAGATTACAGCATGGCGAACTCCGGCTGTGTAGAAAGCCTGAATCAGTTTGGAAGCCCAGCGGATTGGATCATGCATACTCTTCGTCAAGCCGGTTTAGTGCATCCAGAAGGGGAGTGAATTTCATCAGTGTCTCTTTCCACTCTTTGGCGGGGTCAGAATCAGCTACAATGCCACAGCCGGCATAAAGAGTAGCTGTATTATCGTGCAGAAGGGCACTCCGAATAGCTACTGCAAATTCGCCGGAGCCGGTTAGGTTGAACCAGCCTATGGGTGCAGCGTACCAGCCGCGATCGATCTGCTCAATTTCGTGAATATGTGGTACGGCCAGTTTTTTTGGATATCCGCCCACAGCCGGTGTAGGGTGGAGTTCACTTATCAGCTCGTGTATATGCACACCTTCCTTGATGGATGCTTTAATCGGCGTAAAAAGGTGCTGAACATTGTGCAATTTTTTGATCTTAGGCTGGCGTGGATGTTCAATTCGGTAACTGAATTTTTCAAGACTGTCGCCAATGGATTGTACCACAAACTGATGTTCATCACGATCTTTTTTGCTCTTTAGAAGAGAGTGAGCGAGTGATGCATCTTCCATGGCACTTCGTCCCCGGGATATACTGCCTGCAAGTCCTTCCGTTGAAAATTCACCATCACGAAAGGATGCGAGGCGCTCGGGTGTTGCACCAATAAACGAAGTATCATGATCTTTCTGAATCAGAAAGTTGTAACAATCGGGGTAGGCTTCGCGCAGATGATGTGCAAGAACGGTTGATTTAAGCTTGCAAGGAGATTGCAGTGTTAACTGTCGGGCTAAAACAATTTTCTCAAATGTGCCTTTTGTAATCTCATTACGGGCAATTTCTACTTTTTGAATCCATTTACTGCGATCTTCCGGTTTTTGAAGTGTACAGAGAATGTTATTTCGGTAGATTTTTTCCCTTTCAGAGTGATTTAGTTCGCCAGCCAGGTTCAGAAAATCTGTAATCCTCAAAATTACTTCCTGGTAAATGTCATCAGCGGTGCGATTCTCTTTTTCGATGACAAGTGTGAGCAGGTGCAGATGGCCAATCTCAATCAGCATCCATTCCGGCAGAACAAAACGGGCGGCGCCAAACTTTTTCCAGATCGATCCAATATTATGATCACTAAAGGAGTATCCGCCTAAAAAAAGCGGCCCTGCCATGGAGTGTTCAAATGAGGTGTACGCTTCAATTTCACTTTTTAGCTGCTCGGTTTGATCGGAGATCTCTTTAAACCGATTTTTTCCCGTAGCCTTTAATTCGCGGATTTTTCCTGCAGCAGAAATTGAGATGGAATTATTGGGATGGTTCCAGTAGAATTTCTCTTCGTAATCGTGCTTAATTTCAAGAGCAGCGAGTGGATCGATGCCGGCTATGGGTAAAGTTATGGAGAGAAGCGGAGTATCAGATAGAGCTGCATTTTGCAGAAATCGCGTAAATGCCGGTGATTCAAGTGATTCAACGAACAGCGTGGGGGTGATATCATCGTCTTTGGCAGAATTCATCTATAGAGCAATCATTCATTTTCAATACTTTCAATATAAATTGAAAGTTAATCATTCCAAAAATTGAAATCTAATTATCTTTTTGCGGGCCAGTGAGTAATTAAAGGAACTGATCTTTTCGGAATGATGCAATCTGCCTGATTTTACTCGGCATCATCAACAAGGCCGCTCTCAAATGGATTTTTAATCCCGTATTCTATCGGATTGAATTCAGCAAGTTCAAAAAAATACTCCCAGGCCAGTTTACTCTGTCCGCTTTTATCAACCCAGTTAGGGTGGCTCTGCTTGATTAAACCAACAACACGCTTTGCGTAATTGA
The DNA here is from genome assembly GCA_020832415.1 of Balneolaceae bacterium. Classification (GTDB taxonomy): domain Bacteria; phylum Bacteroidota; class Rhodothermia; order Balneolales; family Balneolaceae; genus Rhodohalobacter. The sequence goes on from JAFIES010000088.1 coordinate 26,559, forward strand.
GGCGTTCATCAAAATCTTCAATTCGTGGAATGGCAGCGATCATCAGATCCAGATTGTATCCGCAGTCGTAATCTTTTGGTTTACTTTGATCTAAAAACATACGTGGTTTTCTTAGCTAAATTTTGTAGTTGTAATGTAAGGAGATTGAATCGGAAAAGTACAATTTTAAACACCGGATGATATTTTAATATAGATCAAAGATTGCCATATCGAAGCATAAAGGGAATCAAAAATTACTATATTCTACAAAAACAGAAGTAATATCATCAGAAGATTTTATTTATGATTCACAATTCGATTATTGATACCATTGGAAATACACCTTTGGTACGGCTAAACCGGCTGACAAACGGCCTTGAACTAACCGTTGCAGCAAAAGTGGAATATTTAAACCCCGGGCAGAGTATAAAAGACCGCATTGCCCTGAAAATGATAGATGATGCCGAAGAAAAAGGGCTGATTAAACCCGGTGGTACAATTATTGAAGGTACCTCCGGAAATACGGGAATGGGGCTTGCATTGGTTGCGGCGGTGCGTGGTTACAAATGTATTTTCACCACTACGGACAAGCAGAGCAAAGAGAAAGTAGACCTGCTGCGGGCATTGGGTGCAACAGTGGAAGTTTGTCCCACAAATGTAGAGCCTGATGATCCTCGAAGTTACTACTCCGTGGCAAAAAGATTGAGTGAAGAGATTCCAAACTCCTATTATCCCAATCAATATGATAACCTGAGCAACACACAGGCACATTACGAAACCACCGGCCCTGAAATTTGGGAACAAACTGATGGGAAAATCACCCATTATGTTGCGGGTATGGGCACCGGGGGTACAATTTCAGGTACGGCAAAATACCTGAAAGAGAAGAATCCTGAAATAAAAGTAATTGGTGTTGATAGTGTTGGCTCTGTATATAAACACTACTTTGAAACCGGTGAATTCGACAAGAATCAGATCAAGCCGTATGTAACAGAGGGAATAGGCGAGGATATTATCCCCGAAAATGTGGACTTCAGCTTAATTGATGCAGTGGTTCAGGTGAATGATAAAAATGCATTGGTTACTACCCGAAGGCTTGCAAAAGAGGAAGGCCTCTTCATTGGCGGATCATGCGGAGCAGCTGTGTACGGCGCAATTGAATATGCACAGGAGAATAAGCTTGGAAAGCATGATCTGATGGTTGTTATTCTGCCTGACAGTGGTACTCGATACATATCAAAAGTTTACAATGATGAGTGGATGAAGGAGAAAAACTTTATCTGATGATTTCAAATCAGTTTAACTATTAAATCAATAAAATAACTATGAATCAGCCGAATAAGCCCAAGAAGGGCAAGCCTATCGAGATCGAACTGAAAGAGGATGAAGCTACCGGTACATACTCAAACCTGGTGATGATAACCCACTCCCCATCGGAGTTTGTGTTTGATTTTATTGCCATGATGCCGGCTGTAAAAAAAGCCAAGGTAGTGAAGCGGCTCATTCTTACACCTGATCATGCCAAGCGCCTCGCAAATGCATTGAACGAGAACATCAGGAAATACGAAGCTGAGCACGGAACAATCACAATTAAAGAGAAGTTTGATATTCCTTTCAATTATCGGGGTCCAAAACCGGAAGCTTAATAAACCGGCTATTTTTTGGTGATTAGGAGAAGGAAAATTCCCACAATAAGGAAAAATGCGTGTGGGAATGCTGCCGCAAATAGCGGAGATATTGTTCCGGCCGCTCCAAAAGGTTCTATCACTTTAATCATGGCAAGATAGATAAAGCTTATTCCAAGACCGGCTGCCAGATAAAACCCTTTGCCACCTTTTCTGCGTTCTGCGGCCAGTGCAAACCCAATGAGGCATACCGTAAGAATAGAAATTGGGTATGCTATCCGCCCGAAAAGCTGAACTTTGGGCAGTTCAATTCCACCCGCACCAATTCTCTCGATTGAAGCGATATACTCGAATGCTTCGGGATAGGTAAGCTGATATATATCCGATGTTCTGCGGGTTAAATCCCGTGGAAGTATGTTAATATCGAAAAATTGCCGTTCCGTATCGTATTCAGTTACAGTACCGTTTTTAAATTCACGCACTTTTGCGCGATCGGTAATCCAGTTTGAGGTGGAATCGACCCACATCATTCGGTTGGCCTGCACAACACGGGTTATCATATCATCATTAAATTCAATCAGATGTATTCGGTAGCCAACATCTGCATTAGCATCGTAAAAATTGATACTGAGAATGGTGCTCTCAGAATCCTGCCGGTAGATACCGCCACGGTCGATCCTGTCGCCGGTTCGTGACAGGTATTGCTGCTCAAACTCAATCCGTTCTGCGTTCGATTCCGGTATCACATAGGCGTCGAGATAGCTTACGATACCCGCCAGGAAAATCCCGATAAATAGATAGGGAACCACAAGTCTGTATAGGCTTACACCGGACGCTTTGAGAGCAATTATTTCGAGGCGCTCTGTCATTTGCCCGGTTAGAAACAGACAAGCTGTAAAAACAGCTACGGGCAGTACAAGGCGTGTCATCTCCGGGATGTAGTTGAGGTAGTACTGGCTCCAGATTTCGGCAAGTGTTGCGCCTCTGTCGGCAAAATCGTCGCTGTTTTCTGAAAAATCGATCAGAATAAAGATGCAGATGAGTACTGCCAGCATAAAAAATGTGATGGTAAGTACCCGGAAGAATATGTATCGATCAAACTTATTCATTTTTCTTCACCAGATTGGTTATTCGGAGCGAAGTACTTACATGCATCGTGAGTATGATGCCTATCGTGAGGTAAAAAATATTGATGCCCCACATCCCCATAAACGGTGAGATAACCATCCGGTCGGCAAACTTTTCCCCCTGGATAATTGATATAAAATATACCGTTAATAGCACTGAACTTATGATAGCTGCAAAACCGATATTTCCTTTTCGTGTAAGCATGCCGATAGGTGCACCAAGAAGCACGAATACAAAGCATGCAAATGGAATTGAGAGTTTTTTATGAACTTCCACCATGAACTCAGCAACCCGGAATTCGCGCCAGGTGAGGCTCGATTTGAGGCTTTCAAGCTCTGGCCTATAGCGATCAACAGCATTAATGGCACGGTTTAAAGACGATCTTTGCGCAGTTGGATTGTGCAGTAAATTAAGAGTAATGAATTGAGAATCGTGAATTTGGCTGGTATCCCGAAGTGATGCTTCATTCATTTCGAAAATGGTAGTGGCTTCGTAATGAAACGGTGATTCATCACTGCTTGAAATAGCCTGCTTAAATTTCTGAATTTCGTTTTGCTGCTCCTTCCGTAATGTATCGATAACGGCAAGCATTGCCTGTGCACTCATGGTACGGTCGGTACGGCTGCGCTGTTCGGGATTGGATCTGGAGAAGGAGAGATCAGACAGGTCGAAGCTCATCCTGTATTTTGTAAATGTGCTCTTTTCAAGGGTTTCACCACGCCCGCCACGTCCCGGGATGTATCGAAGAATGGAGCCATCGAGTAGAAAAAGAGAAAGTGTGATATCATCAGGTGATTCAAGCCAGCCGCTTCTTGCATTTATAATTGCCCGGTTGCGTGTGTCTGAAGGCTCCTGAAAAACACGAATATCAAACAAAGAATCGGTTTCATTGTCGATCTGTGTGATGAGAAAATTGTATCCATCTATGTTATCATAAAAGGTAGATGGCTGCAGATCAAACGCAGGTTTTTGTGTGCGAATATCAATGAAGAGCGAGCGAGCCTTGTGATTAGACTCCGGCAAAACGTAGTTTGAAAAATAGGCTGTGAACAAGAACAGTATAAAACCGCAAAAGAGAACAGGTGCAATCAGCTTTATAGGATTAATACCGGCTGCCCGAATGGCCGTGAGTTCGTTCCATTCTGAAAATTTTCCGAAAGCAATCAGGGTAGAGATCAAAACAGACATCGGAATAGCCAGTACAACCATATAGGCCAGGTTATTCAGGATCAGTTCGATCACAATCATCATAGGTAAACCCTTTCCAACCAGTTTATCTACATGCAGAATGAGGAACTGCATCAGCAGAATAAACATCACCGTGAAAAAACAGAAAAGAAACGGACCAATATGTTTCTTAAGAAGATCTCGCTGAACGTGGTTTAGCATGGGTTTCAGAAAACCTGTAAAGCCTAAAAGGGTTATATTTTACTGTTTGATGTGAAGATAAGATTTTCACTTCAGAACCATAACGCAATAAAAACAGATCTATGCGATAAATGAGTAAAAATTGAGCCTGCAATAAAGCAGAAGATTTATCTGTTTAACACTTTCAACAAAGTGGGTAATGCTTTATTATCCAATTTACTTCGTCATTTATCAGTTAAAATAACTATTTCCTATCGCAACATTGTTACGGCGTTAAACTTTTTTTAAATCCCTGGTAGTTATCACTTCGGCTGTACACAATTCATCAGCTGCGTAAAAGTTAAATTCTGTGTTTGAAATACGTCGTTTATTTCTGCTGTTGGTATTTTCAGTGATACTTTTACTGAGCTCAGGCAATCTCTATGCGCAAGATATAGCAGATGAGACGGCTGAAGAGGCAATTTCTGATACCACCATTACCCCACCAAGCCGTGCGTTTTTAGAGGCTTTCAGGCCAATACATGCCCAACTGATTTCCCAGCCATTTTTACGCTCTATCCCGAGTCTCTATTTTATTACGCTTCCGGCAGAAGAACTTGAGATAGCGGTTCGGCCTGATGGAGGTTTCTACATCGAAAAGAAGATTGCCGGCTACCGTTCGGGAGTACCCACATCGATGACTTTTGGCGAGTATGCCGCACTAAACAGGGAGAATGCAATACGTGAAAACTGGGAGAGGCTTGTGTTCGAATCGAGACAGAGGGAGGAGGCTCAGCGAGGGTTGCTGGATTTCAGTCTTCAGATCCCCGGTGGAAGACAATCTGCATTTACCACGATTTTCGGAAAGCCTGAGGTGAACCTTCGTGTAAATGGCGTTGCACAGATGAATGTAGGTGCATCCGTTCAGCGATCGGAAGATCCATCACTTCCACCGGATCAGCAAACGAGGGTGGATCCAACATTCGAACAAAATCTTCAGTTAAACATTCAGGGGAACATTGGTGATAAACTCACCATCCAGACAGACTGGGATACCGAGCGTACGTTTGATTATCAGAACAGGCTGAATATTGTTTATCAGGGGTATGATGATGAGATCATCAAATCGATTGAGATGGGAAATGTGAGTATGAATACCGGTAATTCGCTCATTCGGGGCAGCGGGGCGCTGTTCGGAATTAAAAGTGTGGCAGAACTTGGATCGCTCCGGTTAACTTCGGTGGTTTCGCAGCAGGATGGAGAGAGCAATGTAGAGACGATACGGGGAGGATCGCAGGAGAGAGTGCTGCAAATTCGCCCGGCTGATTATAGTGATGACCGCCACTTTTTCCTCGATTTTTATACGCGCCAGGAGTTTGAAAACAGTATGGCAAATCCTCAGCAGCTATCTCAAACACTGCAGATCGCTGATGTGGAAATCTGGATTTTAAGGGAGAATATCCAATCGGAAGAGGGTGCCCGGCTCGCTGTGGCTCTGGCTGAAAAAGGTGTGAATCAACGTCCCGACGGATCTTTCAGCCCGCCCGATAACAGAGTTGACGCCTTTCCTGATGATCTGCTGAATCAGTTCAGAGATCCCCAGGAAGGGATTTCGGCATCCGATCTTGGTATTCAGGATTCCCGGAATTTTGAGGAGGGTTACTTCACGCTGCTTGAGGAGGGTGTGGATTATACCATCAATAAAATTACGGGCTATGTTTCACTTAGGCGATCTCTTGGTTCCAGGGAAGTTCTTGGGGTAGCATACAGCTATCGCGGACCGGGAAATGAAATTGTTAATGTTGGTGAGATAAACCGGGGTGGTGGCGACAGAATATTCCTAAAGATGCTGAGGCCAAAGAATGTCTCTACAGATAACTTTCTGTTTCCGTTAACAATGAGAAACATCTACTCACTCGGTGTTACTAACATAACACGCGAAAGTCTCGAGCTGGAACTTCAGTTTACGGAAGAGAACGTTGCGCGAAACAGGCTGCCCGGTCGAAATACAACACTATTGCAGGATTTGGGGCTCGACAGGGTGGATTCACAGGGAGCTCTGGAACCGGATAACCAGATCGATTTTGGAACCGGAACACTGGATGCACAGAACGGTCTGATAATTTTTCCATATCTGGAACCGTTTGGAGCACGGCTCAGAGAGGTTTTGGAAGACTCACCTGCATCGGAAGAGGATATCAGCCGGCTCACCTACACTGAACTTTATACAGAGCGCCAGCGAAATGCAGCCCAGAGCTCGAAAAACAGCTTCTATCAATTTACAGGTACATCACGCGGGGGAGCACAGGAAAATTTCAACCTTGGAATTGCCCTTGTTGAAGGTTCGGTGCGGGTCTATGCCAATGGTTCACAATTGCAGGAAAATGTGGATTACCAGGTGGATTACTCTTTTGGAAGTATCACCATTTTGAATGATCGGTATACGGCTCCTGGTCAGGATATTCGGATTGAGTACGAAAATCAATCACTCACATCTATTGAGCAGCGTACATTTACGGGATTGCGAGCTGAGTACGAGATAACCAACGACTTCAGGATTGGAGGCACTTTTTTCCGTTTCAGTGAACGCCCGCTCGATGATAAAATACGGATTGGAGATGAGCCAATTAATAATGCAGTATTTGGTTTAGACGCTAATGCACGATTCGATACACCTTTTATCACACGGTTTCTGGACTCTTTACCGATTCTGCAAACGAGGGAAAATTCAGAATTTTCTTTTAGCGGTGAATTTGCTCAGCTCCGGCCGGGCGTATCTGAAACACGTGCTGTAAGGCGTGCAATCCGAAATAATGAACTCTTTCCGGATGAGGAGGAGGGTTTATCCTTTATAGACGATTTTGAAGGCGCCAGCATCAAGGTTAACCTGCTGAATGCCACGAGATGGCATCTTGCCGCTGCACCTGCAGCTGTTCCCGGGTACGATCCTGACCGGGGATTTTTTGAAGAGGATGATTTTCCGGGGCAGCCGGTAAGCACGCAGCAATCGAGGCTTGACCGATCTGACCTTCGTTCGAAGTTCTCCTGGTACACCATTCCAAGAAATATATCTACGATTCTCGATAATGTAGAATTCACTCCTGAATCAACCCCTGTACGTGTGACGGATGTGTTTCCCGGCCGTGAAACTCAAAATCCGCAGGAAGAGATCATTACCACACTTGATGTTTTCTACAACCCTACAGCGCGGGGGCAGTACAATTACAATATGGAACTGAGGCGACTTCTTGAAGATGAACCGGAAAATACCTGGGGCGGAATGACTGCGGTAATTCCGTCTGGCCAGGAAGATTTCACTCAAAATAACATTGAGTTTCTCGAATTCTGGGTGCAGCCTATTCTGCCAGATGGCCGTCTGCCTGCGGGCGCATCTGTTGATGATTATGATGGGAGAATTTATATCGATATTGGCCTGGTTTCGGAGGATGTAATTCCAAACTCAAAAATTAATACGGAAGATGGCCTCGCCCTGAATCCCGAAACGCTGATTTTGGATAACACAAGCAATCCGCGATCGGCATTGCCCGCAAATCCGCCACCACCGGAGGGTCAATTCTCTAACGTAAACCGGAACCTGGAAGATGTTGGACTTGATGGTTTACCTAATTCCGGCGGTGTAAATGGCCTGGATGAGCAGACTGTGTTTGCCGACTTTATTGAAGAGATGAGAGATCAGTTTGGAGCTGACAGCGAAAAATTTCAACGTATTCAGGAAGATCCATCAAACGATGATTATGTGTTCTATGGCCAGTCTGATGTACAAGACAGACCGCTGCACGAACGCTTTCACAGGCTTCTCGGCTTTCCTGATGGTAATACCCCAATCGACCAGAGTGATAAGCGGGCAATTACAAACCGCCCCGATACCGAAGGACTTGTAAATCCATCATCTGTAGCCCTTACAAATGCCTATTTTCAGTATGAAGTGGCTTTTAATCCGGCTGATGAAGCGGGTCTGGAAGCCGCCCGCCCGGAATCTTACATTGTGGACAGAGTGCCCGGCAGCCGTCAGCAAGATCGATGGTATCAGGTACGAATTCCGCTCAGTGAATTTAAACGCCAGGTGGGGGATATCAACGATTTTCAGAATATTACCTATGTTCGAATGTGGATGTCGGGCTATAAGCAGCCTTTTACAATGCGTTTTGCAACACTTGAATTTGTGGGAAGCCAGTGGCGGCAGGATGAAAATATCAATCAAAACAGCGATCCATCAGCAGAACTGCGTATCAGCACCAGCAATATTGAGGAAAATTCCAATAGACGGCCAATCCCGTACCGGCAGCCGGCAGGGGGAATCAGAGCGCAGAACAGGGGCAGCCAGCTGCAGTCTCTTCAAAATGAGCAGTCCATCGTGCTTGATGTATCCAATCTAAGCCCCGGTGGCGTTCAGCTGATTAAACGGGTCTATCCGGGCGGGCTCGATCTCTTAAACTATTCGAATATGAGGATGTTTGTTCATGGGGAAGGTTACGAGAACCGAGAGGATGCCGAGCTCGTTTTGAGGTTTGGAAACGATCTTGAGAACAATTACTACGAATACAGGCAGCCAGTTACTCCATCCGATCCAAATTTTCCTTATTTACCGTTTGATCCCGGAAATTCCGGGCAGCTGATGGATGAGGCAGAACGGGTTTGGCTCTACGATGAGAATAGTATGAATATTGTTCTCACGGCGTTCAATCAGCTGAAGCAGTTGCGAGATCAGGAGTCGGGTAGTGATTTTTCAGAACTTTACGAACGGGCAGATATCCTGGAAGATGCCGTTCCGGGAGCCGTGGTTGCTATTCGTGGAAATCCATCACTTGGACGGGTAACCGAGGTTGGCATGGGTATCAGAAATCCGTTTGATCCTTCTGATCCATCGGGCAATGGCACTCCTGTACTGAATGCCCAGTTCTGGTTAAATGAGCTGCGTGTATCAGGCTTTGATAATGAGAGAGGATGGGCTGCCTCCGCAAACACAACACTCAGACTGGCCGATTTTGCCACAGTAAACGCCAATCTGTCGAGGCAAACACAGGGTTTTGGTTCGATTGATTCCCGTCTCGGGCAGCGCAGGGTGAGCAACGAGCTTGCTTATGATATCAATACAACAATCAATCTGGATAGCTTCATACCCGATCGATATGGATGGAACATACCTGTGAACCTTTCAGCAAGACGATCATCATCCATTCCAAAATATCTTCCCAACCAAGGGGATATTCGTTTTTCAGAATTTGAAGATGCGGTATTTGCCCGTACCGATATCGGCGAAGAACAGCAGGAAATGTTAATTAACCAACAGCGAAGAGAAATTGAAACATTTAATGAAACGTATGCCATCAATTTCTCCAACATCTCAAAGCGTAATTCTCAGAACCCAATAACACGTACACTGGTTGATAACACCACACTCAATTATAATTATAACACCACAAATGGCAGGAACCCGCAATACAGATTTCAGGATAACTGGAATTACAATGCATCAGTGAGATACAATCTGGCAATCAGAAATGTGCGCTTTTTGAGGCCATTTGGATTCCTTGAAGATGTACCGCTGTTAGGTTCTATTTCCGGATTCCAGCTAGGGTATATGCCAAATAATATTTCAACATCACTTAGCACAAGGCGATCGTACGAGGAGAGAAAACGGCGAATTTTACCCGGTGAGGGAGAACAACCTCTGCAGCAGACACATAGCTTTACTTATAACACGAACTTCGGTTTTGGTTACAATCTCACACGTTCTATAACTACATCATTCCAGTCACAAAGTGTGTTTGATCTGGCACGAATATCTGTAACCGAAGGCGAATTTCAGGGAATTGATAGTACCGCTTTCGGCTTGCTGCCTTCGATGGATGTGTACAGGGATTTGATCACAGGAGATCTGTCGCCACGCAGAAACAGTTATACGGAAAACTACACCGCAAGCTGGCAGCCCAGGTTCAACCAGATTCGGCCGTTAAACTGGCTCACTTACAATGCCCGGTATGCCGGGGGATTCAGATGGGAGAATACACCTTTTGGTTCGAATCTTGGTGCAAGAGTTTCCAACACGTTCAGGCTTGATCATACCTTACGGTTTGATGCCAATAACCTGCTGAACAGGATTCCATTCTACGAAGATGCAGTGTCAGCTGATAACCAGGAACGACGAGAACGGCAGGCAAGGAGGCAAAACAGTAATGGTGAGGAAGATCTGTCGTACACGTTCAGTGAGCACCTGGTTTACTACAGCCGAAAAATGGCACTTGCCGTTTTTAGTTTTGGCAGCGTTGATATTACTTATAATAATGCAAAGTCATCGGCACAAGCAGGCTATCAGGGTGGTTCACAATTTTTCGATATGTTTTCTGATGATTCTTTCACACCATCTTTTGGATACAGGCTGGGTATCATCGAGCGAATTTCGGAAGACAGGCTCATTTCCAATCCGGATGGTACATCAACCATTCAGATTCCTGCGAACAATACGTTCAACGATAATCTCACCCTGGGAACTCAGTTAAACCCATTCAATAATGTAACCGTTGACCTGAACTGGCAAACACAGTGGGAAGAACAGATTACCGAATCGATTTCGCTGGATGCCGATAATATGATTACTTCCGTTCGGAGTGCATCAGGTACAATTACATCCAGTGTATGGGCATTTGGAGGTGGTTATGAAGATTTGTTCAGAAGCCAGCTGCAGGCAGCGTTTGACGGAATGGGTGTTGGCGAAAATGTAATTCGGGACCCGGCAGGAGAGACCAATACCTTGCTGAATCGTGTGAATTTACAGGAAGATTTCAGACAGGCATACCTGGGCAGCTCAAATTCAATCGGTAAACGAAATTTCACAGCCATTCCGCTTCCAAACTGGCGGGTAAACTGGTCGGGCCTGGAGCGAATGATTCCTTTTGTTGGGGATTATATGCAGCGTGCCACTATTTCACACGCCTACAACGGTCTTTACCGGCTTGGCTGGAATCTGAATAACAATCCCGGCGAAATGATTACCAGAAGGGTGGGGATTTATACGGTTGAAGATATCCGCGCGGAATTTGAGCCGAATACCATCAATATCGAAAAACGATTTTCGCCACTTGCACAGCTGAATATCACCTGGGATAATGGCCTTCGAACGCAGATTGGTTATGAGAAGAGCAACATCACGAGCTTATCCCTCTCCAATACTCAGGTAATTGAACGGGTATCGAAGGGTATGAGATTTTCGGTGGCTTATACGCTTCGAAATTTCAGAATACCGTTTGTTCGAACGCTTGCCAGTAATGTGGATCTCACACTGAACGGGAGCATTATCGAAGATACAGAGCAGCGATTCCTGCTTGATGCCGACCTTGACAGGGCCCTGCAGCAGGATAGTGAGACGATCGACCGGGATCCCTCCATTTATAATTTCACTCCAAGCCCGCCCACGGGACAATCTCGCATAAACACCTCTGCAGTTGTGGGTTACAGATTTTCAACCACTGTTCAGGCGAACTTTGAGTATGCTTTCAGCCAGATTTTGCCAAAATCGTCGCGAACATTTAAGAGAACCACGCATGATATCCGGTTTAATATCAGGATTAACATTCGCTCTACGTAGATCCAAATTTTCTCTGTAATTAACGTGAGTTCGATATAACATTTATATGACGGGTTCAGCCATATTGTTCATTTTGATATCGAACTCATGTTAATTATTTACCGAAAGAGAGAACTTTTACAGGATCCGTCTTCGCTGCTACTCGAGCGGGCAGCCAGGATGCCAGCGTACAGAGAAGAATTGTGATGGCAGCCACAATAACAAAATCGAGCAGGTGCGGCTCAACCGGCGCGGTGCTCATGTAGTAGTTCTCTTCTGAAAGAGGGATGATCTGAAAAGTGATCTGCAGCCAGTAGAAAAGCAGCGAAATTCCAATCCCTATGAAGAGGCCTGAGATAGCAACAAAGAGTCCCTCAAGCAGAAAAATCTGACGGATGGATTTACTTTTTGCACCGATTGTTTTGAGTATCCCGATATCTTTGATCCGTTCGAGAACCATCATCAAAACAGTGCCAATTAAATTGAATGCCGCAACAATAATCATCACTCCAATTACAAGCGGAATAGTCTCCTCCTGAAGATCAATCCAGGCAAAAATGTTTCTGTAGCGCTGATAGATACTCTCTGTTACATAGGGGAAACCGGTTTTATCCCTGATTTCGGCATAGACTGCTTCAATCTGATTTGGATTTTCCACATTTATCTCCAGCATGCTGGCATGGCGGGGATTAAAATTAAACAGATTTTTTACATGCCGGATATCTGCCAGGGCAAAATTATCATCAAAACGGGCAATTCCCGTCTGATAAATTCCGGTGAGTGTAAATTGCTGAATTTCCGGGCTGTTGAATGGAGTTGGTAAGCCATCGATGGCATAGGTGGTAATTCTGCTGCCCACCTCTGCGCCGATAGTTCGCGCGAGCGCCGTTCCCAGTATAATTCCCGGCAAACCATTCTCCTGAACGCTCAAATCGTACACGCCCGAAGTAATATAGGTACGTAAATTGGTTACATCACCCGCTTCAGGTACGCCTTTAATAACCGTACCGCTTACATCGCGGGCTGATTGAACCATTACCTGGCCAATGATAACCGGCTGGGTTTCTGCCACACCCGGAATTGCAGCAACATGTGTCTGGAGTGTATCAGCTCTGAATAAAGGTTCGCCGGTGTACGATGAAACCGTTACATGGGGGGCAAATCCAACAATTTTTTCGTTAATGGTTGATTTGAATCCATGAACAATAGAGAGGGCAATCAGAAGTCCGGCCGAACCTATGGCTACACCGGCAATGGCCATAAATTTAATGAAGGATAGAAAGCGAGAATCTCTCTTGTTTCCTCTGAAGTACTTGCCGGCAATGTACCAGGTAAATTTCATCTTCGGGTTGCGTGTTGCGGGTTAAGTGTTGCGGGTTTTCCCTTTCCATTGTTCTTCCACATATTGGATGAACGTATTCAATTTTCTGCCGAGTTTGTCATATTTAGTGAGAAAATCAGTCAGAGGATTGGAATCAAAATGGATCTCGCTAATGGTTTCAATATGAGAGATTGTTTCATCACAGGAAGCATGGGCAAACACGAGAAAACGTATAAATTCGTTTTTATATCGCCTTCTGCCAAAACCTTCAACAATATTATCCTTTATACTCTTTGATGATCGTCTTATCTGGCTGCCTTGTTCGTATAATTCGTATTTAGGCAAGGTCAGTGACATTTTATGTACTTCTATAGCATAATCATATGCAAGTTGATACACTTCCAGGTCTCTATAACTTTTCATAATACGTTGATGTAGTTAATTATTGAATGATGAATATTCATTCTTTCGACCTTGATACACATAACCTGCAACCCGCATCCCGCTACCCGTTCACTCCGGCCTCATCAGCGGGAAAAAGAGTACGTCACGGATTGAGTCGGAATTGGTCATGATCATTGCCAGCCTGTCGATACCAATACCGATACCTGCTGTTGGAGGCATGCCATATTCAATAGCTCTGAGGAAATCTTCATCAATTGTCATCGCTTCATCATCGCCTTCGCTTCGTAAACGAGCCTGGTCTTCAAAACGTCTGCGCTGATCAACGGGATCATTCAGTTCTGAAAACGCATTGGCAATCTCTTTTCCATTGCAGATAGCCTCAAACCGCTCAACAAGACCTTCTCTGGTGCTGTGTTTTTTGGCAAGCGGACTCATTTCAATCGGGTAATCGGTAATGAATACCGGCTGTATCAGTTTCGATTCAACAAATTCACCGAAAATCTCATCAATAATTTTGCCTTTACCCATTCCATCTTCAATATGGATCCCGAGTGATTCTGCAATTTTTTCGATCTCCTGATCACTCTTTCCGTAGAGGTTATGTCCGGTCTCTTTTTCGATCGCTTCATACATCGGGATTTTGGGCCAGGGGCGTTTGAAATCAATTTCGTGCTCACCCACTTGAACAACCGTTGATCCATGAAGTGTAATGGCAACCTGCTCGATCATTTGTTCCATGAAATCCATCATCCAGTTGTAATCTTTGTAAGCCACATAGAGCTCAACCTGTGTGAACTCAGGATTGTGGAAACGGGAGAGGCCTTCATTGCGAAAATCCTTTGAAAACTCATACACACCGTCAAATCCACCAACGATTAACCTCTTGAGATAGAGCTCATTTGCGATGCGCAGATAGAGCGGCATATCGAGTGCGTTGTGATGTGTTTTGAATGGGCGTGCGGTTGCGCCACCATAAATTGGCTGCAAGATCGGGGTTTCAACTTCAAGGTATCCGCGCTCGTTCATAAAATCGCGCATGGTCTGAACCATTTTGGTGCGTTTGATGAATGCATCGCGCACATCGGGATTAACAACCAGATCCACATAGCGCTGGCGATATCTCAGTTCCTTATCAGAAAATGCATCGTATCGTACAACTTCACCTGCTTCGTTTTCAACCTCTTTTGGAGTAGGGAGCGGACGCACTGTTTTGCCAAGAAAGGTAAACTCTTCAGCATGTATGGTAGTTTCACCTGTGCGGGTTTTAAACACAAACCCTTTGATACCAACATAATCTCCAATATCTACAAGTTTTTTGAAAACAGTGTTATACTCATCCGTTCCAATATCATCCCTGCGGATGTAAACCTGAATGATGCCATCGGAATCCTGAACCGTAAAGAAAGATGCCTTTCCCATAATGCGGCGTGTCATTACACGGCCGGCAATTGAAACTCTCGGTGCATCTTCCTGGGATTCTGTTTGAAGTGATTCATCGGAATGAATTTCAGCAGAGAGATGCGTTACATCAAATTTTGTTGGAAATGGATTGACACCAAGTTCCCTTAGCTGATCAAGCTTTTCAAGCCGTATCTGTTGTTGTTCGCTTAAGGATGGTTCGGGATTACTCATTGAATATTTTTTATGAAAGGTTGCACATTCTTTTAAAGCTTAAAAAGATAAGAATTATATAAGAGATATATGAAGCTCACTATCAATAATCAGAGTGATTGAAATTCGCTGTTTCATAACCGGATTCATGCAAAAATTGGTCTGGATATTATGTGGAGCAACGAGCAGTAAATTATTACCTTTAGAGGAACCAGTAAGCAAAAAAGCGCAGTGCCGAAACGAATTCTGCATCATCATTTACCAAAAGAGATTATTCTCTCCTATGTGCATTTAGATAATGTGCAGGAAACCACAGACAGGGATTTGCAGGAAGCGACTACAGGTGCAAAACTCATCAGGCAGCTGGCAAAAAAATATCTCGATGAATCAATTACTGACTTCATTTCTGAAAAATATGAAAAGCCAAAGGCATTTATTAATAGTCAGGAATTATCAGTGAGTTTTTCACATACAAAATTGGGTCTTTCTGCCGGTATTTCAAAAACCTTTAACATTGGCTGCGATATAGAGCTTACTAGCAGGTCGGTAAGTCCTTCTCTGCTTGCCCGAATGCGCTGCCCGCTTGAAGGTGAGAAGCTCTACAAAAAAGCAGATCCCATTCAAATTTGGACCCTCAAAGAAGCAGCCCTTAAAATGATTGGCACAGGGTTAAGAAAACCGATGAATAGTGTCAATATTTCCATGCTGGACGAATCTCTGTTTGATGTGGATTTTGGTGATGGAATACGGGCAAAAATTTGTAGTTTTCAGCATAAAAGTCATTGGATATCTATTTGCTACCATAAATAAAAACATCCCGGAAGCCTATCTATGAATATTACCTCATTTAGCCGTGAAGAGATTTTAGTAAAACTCGAAAAAGCCAAAAACGGCATTAATTTATCGGAATCAGTGAAGATTATTTTTGCTCCACAGAGCATTAACTCCCGAAATATTGATGAAGTTTGCAACGTGTACGCCCATCTCGGTAAAAGCGATTACGATACCGTTGTAATTGTTGAAACACATGTGGGAGATGCTGAAAAAAAGCTGCCAATGCCATCATTCAAGTTCGTGGAGACTTCATTAGGCAGTGTGGAAGCTAACGACCGTCTCAGGAACGATTTTGCTGATGAAGATGACGATTTTTTTATAAATGATGACGCCTTTGATGACGATGTAAGTCTCTACAATCAGCTGATGATGCTTCAGTGCACACTCGATGAATTCAAGGTTTTGAGTATTCAAATTACCGATGAGCGCTCTTTTTATATTAAAGAACTTGTATCGGCACTGTCTGAAATTTTAGGGTCGAAAAACACCCTGGTAGTTTTTTGTTGTGATCTTGAACCCGATAAAACCGACGAGTTAAATCAGGTTGTCAGGATGATTGAATCGGGCAGTGATTCTGAACTGATGAATTACCTGAACGGCGGACTCTCTTCGGTTGATGGTTTAGGAGCATTTGTTTGCGGATTGCTTGTTGCCAAAGATTGGAATTTGAGATTTCATTTTGATGCTTTGCACTCAGAGAATAAAACAGCAACAAATCTGCTCACAGGTTTTGCAGACATGCAGCGAGAGCCACTTTTGAAATGAGTACTTCAAACCCTTCCATCACTGTGATCGGTACAGGTGCTGTTGGAGGGGCACTGATTGATTTTTTTCAAAGCAGCTCTTACAAGTTACTTTCAGTGTGGAACAGGGATGGCGGAGTAGTTTTTGATAGTGAAGGTTCCCGTAAGATCGTATCCAATACAATTCCGGAATCCGGAGATCAGATTGGTGAATTACTAATTTTAGCTCTTCCTGATGATATGATCTCTCCGGTTGCATCAGAACTGGCTAAAAGACAACTGAAGTGGGATTTAAAAAGTGTTATTCACTGTTCCGGAAATATGTCCTCTGATGTGTTAAAACCACTTGCTGATTGTGGCTGCCTAACAGCTTCCATGCACCCGATTCAAACATTCAAAAGAGGAGATCGTTCTGAACGGTTCAGGGATATCTTTATAAGCCTTGAGGGTGATGAGCAACTTCTAAATATTTTAGAAGATTTGACCAAGCAATTGGGCTCCAGATTTTTGAAATTAAATCCAGAGCAGAAAAGCATGCTTCATGTTGCGGCAGTTTTCTCATCGAATTACTTGGTGGCACTGTTGCATCAGGTGGAGCAAATTCTTGAAAAGGCTGATCTGACTGATGGTATTCAGCTGTTGGAACCTCTCATTCATCAAACCATTCAGAACATCCATCAAAAAGGAACTGTTGACGCACTTACAGGCCCGATCTCAAGAGGGGATGTGAAATCAGTTGAGAAGCATATCAACCAACTCGAAAGAGATCAAACCTCGCTGCATACTTACAAATTGCTCGGAGAAATCGCTGTAACTATTACGGAAAAGCGTGGCGATATTTCTGCAGAGAAGATCCGACAGATAAGGACTATACTGAGTTCAGCCGATCCAAAAAATTGATTCAGTTACGAATAACCAATCCACACTGCGATTACCATAGCTGCTGCGCAAATGGCAATCAGTTTAAGAAGGAGAGGCATCACAAATTTAAACCATTTCTCGTAGGGAATACTTGCAAGCCCCAAAATGCCCATTAAAACCGGATTTGTCGGGACAATCATATTCATCAGGCCATCACCAAACTGAAATGCAAGTACGGAAATCTGTCTTGATACACCAACAAGGTCACCAATTGGTGCCATAAGCGGCATGGTAACCAACGCCTGTCCGCTGCCGGAAGGGATAAAAAAGTTCAGAATACTCTGTATAATCAGCATGCCCACTGCTGCAAATTCCGGTCCTGCAGCTGACAGCGGAGCTGCAAGAAAATTCACTACAGTGTGCAGAATTTCGCCATCTTCCATCAACAGTGCGATAGATCGTGCAAAACCTATCAAAAGAGCTGTACCTGTGAGTTCTGCGGCTCCTTTACCGAATACCTCAGCCATTCTGTTTACACCAAGCCCGGCTATCAGGCCGGTGGCAAGTGCTAGTGCTAAAAACAGAGCGCCAAGTTCAACAAGGTACCAGTCGTAAAGTGCAATACCTGCCACAACCACAGCAAGTGCAATAATGGTGGCAGCTAATACAGCTACAGTTTTTACGGAGAGTTCAGGAAACTCAGGAGCTTTTTGATGTATGTTGCCTTTTAATCCATAAACAAAACTCTCTTCGGGATTATGTCTGACCTTTCGCGCATATTTCCAAACATGATGAAAGCCAACACCGAGTAGTGGTACTGCAACGATTAACCGAAACCAAGCCCCGGAAACCGGTTCGAGTCCGGCAACATCCTGAGCTACAAGGAGCGTAAACGGGTTCAGTACTGCAATGGCATAACCGATACAATATCCTACAACCATGGTTCCGATTGCAGTAATAGAGTCCATTTTCAGTGCAACGCACATCGCTACGAGTATGATGGCAAACGGTATGTACTCCTCAGCCATACCAAGTGTGGCAGAAGCTGCCGCAAAAGCAAGCATGGTTAAAAAAAGAAGTGGTCCCGGTCTGCTGCCAAACGTGGTAATCATTTTACCGAGAAGGGCATCAATCGCACCGGTTTCACGAACAACAGCTAGTGCGCCGCCAATAATCAGCACGAAGAAGATGATTCCCTGAGCGTCGGCAAATGCACGTGGCACTACAGTAAAGAGCGATGTGGCAGGTAAGTATTCTTTCTCTTCGTATGTTTCAAACGTTCCGGGGATTACTACAGCACGGCCAAACTCATTGGGCTCGGTACTAAACTCACCTGATGGTACAATCCACGTGAGAATTAGCGCTGAAGCCATCAAGACAAACAGTAGTACAAGAGTATGCGGAATCTTAATTTTCAATGAGTATGGATTTGTTTTGAATAAATTTTATGATACGAAATAGGATCTATCTTTTCTGACTCAATCGAAATCTAATCCTCAGATCGGCATTCATTTCTTGCCATAATTTGCGATATTCAGGCAAAACAATTCAGAAAAAAGTATTGGTATTATTGTGAAAGAATTCATCAAAATTGCATCAGGACAAGGCTTTTGGGGCGATCTGCCCTCTGCACCCATTAATCAGGTTAAAAACGGGCAAATCGACTATCTCGTGATGGATTACCTGGCCGAGGTAACGATGTCGATCATGCAGAAGCAGAGAATGAGAAATGAGAAGTTTGGATACGCCAGAGATTTTGTAGATGTGATAGAAGCAACTCTTCATGAAATAAAAAATGATGGAGTTAAAGTTATATCCAATGCAGGTGGCGTTAACCCGAGAGCTTGTAAAGATGCTATCTTAGAGGTTGCGAAAAAAGCAGGCATAACCGGCTTGAAAGTGGCTGTGGTTGACGGTGATGATATTCTGCCGGGACTGGATCAGCTGATTGAACAGGGACATCTGTTGAAAAATATGGAGACAGGTGAGCCGATCACAACGGTTAAAGACGACTTGCTGAGTGCCAACGTCTATTTTGGCTGCCGGCCCATTGTGGATGCACTCAAGAAGGGTGCTGATATTATCATTACGGGAAGGGTGACAGACACAGGATTGACTCTGGCACCAATGGTGTATGAATTTGGATGGGATTTTGACAATTATGATCTGATGTCTGCAGGAACCATTGCAGGGCACATCATTGAATGTGGCGGACAAGTTTCCGGCGGAAATTTCACAGACTGGGAAAGCGTAAATAATCTCGTAAATATCGGGTTTCCGATCATAGAAGCGTATCCGGACGGCTCATTTTATGTAACGAAGCATGCAGGCACCGGCGGTTTAATTTCAGAAATGACTGTAAAAGAGCAGCTACTGTATGAAATTGGAAATCCTGCAGAGTATATAACACCCGATTGCATTGCAGATTTTACCACCATTCAGCTTAAACAAGAGGGCAAAGACAGGGTTAAAATCTGGGGAATAAAAGGCCGACCCGATACGCCTACGTACAAAATATCAGCCAGTTATATTGATGGTTATAAACTCTCATCGACCCTGGTCTACTGCTGGCCCGATGCCTTGAAGAAAGCAAAATCAGCGGGGGATATTTTACTGAAGCGTGCTGACAAACTCAGTATTACCTTCAGAGATACAAATATTGAATTTGTAGGATTGAATTCGTGCAATGAAGATACAAGTGAGCTTAAAAAAGATCAGAGCAAGCTGAATGAGGTTCAGCTAAGAGTAAGCGTTCATGGCGATTCAAAAGATCAATTAGACCGGTTTGCTAAAGAGATAGCACCATTAATTCTGACCGGGCCGAGCGGAGTTACCGGTTTTGCAGGAGGGCGCCCAAGAGCAAGTGAAGTGGTAGCGTATTGGCCGGCGCTCCTAAGTAAAGAGGCGGCCAGTCCCGTTGTAACTCTGTACGATGTGTAACAGTGCTTATAAAATTCTACTTTAAAAGATGGCAGTTTGAAGACTTTTAACAGGTGCCGTTCAAAAAACTCAGGAACAAGAGTGAATAGTTCGTTAAATTCATCACGCATTGAATATCATTTAAAAAATTCAGGACTAAGACGAAAATTATGGTAATAGGGATAATTGGAGCAGGATTATCAGGGTTGACAGCCGGCAGATTACTCACAAAAGCAGGCCACGAAGTAACAGTTTTTGAAAAAAGCCGCGGTTTTGGCGGAAGAATGGCAACACGTTACGCGGGGAAAAATCTGGAAGCCAAACTCGATCACGGTTTACCCTATTTTATGGCTGAAACGTCAGAATTCAAATCGTTTATTGCCGAACTGATTGAAAAGGGAATCATAAGAACCTGGGGAAGAAACTTCTCTGCGTACGATGGAGAGAAACTGATCCAGAAGAATCCGAATGATCCCAGAGATGTAATTTATACATCCACGGATGGAATGAACAAAGTTGGCAAGTACCTGTCTCGCTGGGTGGATGTGAAACAAGAAAGCCAGGTTGGTGGGTTGACCTATATTGGGAAGAACCGCTCAAAAAAGAGAGCCTGGATGATAAACATGACAACAAGCAGAGCTTTTGGATTTGATGCAGTAATTATCGCCCTGCCAGCACCACAGGCTTACGGAATTCTCTCAACAACCATCGATGAAGTCAACACACTCAAAATCGTAAGGAAGCTTGATGAAGTAAATTACAGGCCATCCTTTTCGCTGATGGTTGGGTATGATGATATTGAAGAGCCTGATTGGCAGGGTATTATTTGTAACAACAGCATACTCGATTTTGTATCAAACGAATCATCAAAGCGAGATAAGAGCAATGAAAGTTCATTTGTTTTGCATGCCGGTGCAGCATTTTCAAGAAAACACAGGGATGGAGATAAAGAGCTGGTGAGTAGGGAAATGCTCGCAGAATTTTCGAACATTACCGGAGGCTGGGCTGCATCGCCAGCGTGGAATCAGCTTCATTTCTGGAGGTACAGCCGTCCTCAGGTGCAAATCAACAAACCATTTTTCGAGCTTGAAGATGAAAATGCTTCACTTGCACTAATTGGAGATTATTTCTCAGGTAATGGCGTTGAGAGTGCATATAAATCGGGTTATGATCTTGCAAATCACTGGATTGAAAAATTTAAATAGAGTAAGAGACAATTTTCGTAGTCGAAAGATTTAGCAAAAAATAGAAAGCTGAATGCTGTCAGGCAGCATGTTGTTAGACTGACTTCTCCAACGTGCAAAATTCCTCATTGTGGAATCAATTAAAAAACTTAATCAATACTTAAAGAGGTATAAAGGAACTATTATCCTTGGCGGGATATTTCTGACAGCCTCAAATTTCTTCCTCATCTGGATACCGGTATTGATACGCCAAACAATGGATGAAGTGGAAGCACTCGGGGCGGAGCAAACCGGAGAGTACGATTCCCTGATCACCATTTTGTTTTCGAGCGAAGCCGGTGCAGTACTTGCATACAACTCTCTGCTGCTGATTGGGACCGTAATTTTGTATGGTCTTCTGCTGTTTGCAACCCGGCAAACATTGATTGTAAGCTCAAGAAAGATTGAATTTGATATTCGAAACACCATTATGGATAAACTGTTGCAGCTGCCACAGCGTTATTTTGCAGCCAACAGAACCGGTGAGATTTATGTGAGGGCAACTGAAGATGTGGGCAGGGTACGGGAGTATTTTGGCCCTGTTTTGATGTATACAATCAATACAATTACCCGTGCAGGTTTTATCATCACCATGATGATTATCGTTAATCCGGAGCTCACATACTGGGCTCTTTTACCGCTGCCGTTTTTGTCTGCGTTTGCATATTGGGTGAGCGGATTCATCAACAAATATCAATTGATCATTCAGGAGCAATATTCGAGAATTGCCGGTAAAGCGCAGGAAACGTTCAGCAGTATTCGTTTGATAAAAGCGTACAACAGAATTGATTATGAGCAGGAGCGATTCGAAGAGGAGAGTGATCAGTATCGAAAGAAAAAGTTAAAGCTCGATCTGGTTGAGTCTCTCTTTCATCCAACTTTAAATCTGCTGATTGGAGTATCGGTATTGATATTGGTTTGGAAGGGTGGAATTATGGTAATAGACGGGCTTATTTCACTTGGAAATATCGCTGAATTTGTGATCTATGTTGCATACCTCACCTGGCCTGTGGCTTCGCTGGGGTATACCGTTAATACACTTCAAAAGTCCCTTGCTTCTTGGGAGCGAATTGATGAACTGCTCTCAGAGCCGGTTGATATTCTGGATAATGAAGATGAAATATCTGTTTCAGAAGATATAATGAAGGGTGATATCGAATTCAAAAACGTAAGTTTTAAATATCCCGGTTCAGATGAGTACGCTCTGAAAAACATTAGTCTGAAAATAGAAGCCGGCAGCAACGTGGCGATTGTTGGAAGAACCGGCTCAGGGAAGACAACGCTTGTGAACTTAATACCCCGCCTGTTTGATGCAACTGACGGAGAGGTTTTGATTGATGGTACAAATGTGAAAAAATGGAGTGTAAAACACTTAAGAAAATCAATAGGATATGTGCCTCAGGAGACGTTTCTGTTTTCAACCACCATTAAAGAGAATATTGCATTTGGTGTAGATGATGCTTCCATCGAGCAGATTGAAAAAGCAGCAGATAATGCACAGGTTTTAGAGAATATTTTGGATTTTGAGAAAAAATTCGAGACACTTGTTGGAGAACGAGGTATTACACTGTCGGGTGGACAAAAACAAAGAACCGCAATAGCAAGGGCAATCATCAAAGAACCAAGCATAGTTATATTTGATGACTCTCTAAGTGCAGTCGATACAAAAACAGAAGATGCAATATTAGAGCATTTACGCGTGAAACTGTCTGAAAAGACCACTATAATGATATCTCACAGAATTTCTACAGTAAAAAACGCCGATACAATTTTTTATGTTCAAGATGGTTCATTAGTTGAATTCGGTACTCATAATGAACTAATTAAAAAAGAAGGCCATTACTCTAATATGTACCGAAAGCAATTACTTGAACAGGAATTGGCTGAAATTTAAAAATCATAAAAAACAAAAAACGGGGATTTTTTGTTTGAACGGCAAAAACCCATAAAACATACCGGGAGAAAACAATGATAATTGTACCCTTAGGCGTTGCATCAGCAACCCCAACAGCAGTAAGACACCTGCCATCCGTAGCCCTTTGGAGAGAAGGCGATGTGCATCTCTTTGATTGCGGCGAAAATACGCAAATGAGGATGCTTCAAGCCGGCCTTAAACGCTCTAAAATTGAAAACATATTTATCAGCCACTTTGATGTGGACCACTATTCCGGCCTGATAGGTCTACTCTCAACTCTACAGCTCCAGCGAAGAGACAGAACTCTCAATATTATTGGTCCAAAAGGGATTAAAGAATACGTGGAGTGGAACATCAGCTTTGCAAAAGTAGATCTTAATTATGATCTCAATTTTGTTGAAGTTGAAGAAGATTTTGAATCGCAGCGTGTTGTAGATGAAGATGAATACTATGTAGAAGCACGGCCGCTGAATCACTCAAAATTTTGCATGGGTTTTCGGTTCCAGGAGAAAGATAAACCAGGAAAAGTTGACGCAGAAAAAGCTGAAGCGTTGGGTATCACAGAAGATGCTCAGTACAAAGCGCTTAAGGCGGGTGAGGATATAGAACTGAGTGACGGTAAAATAATTAAGTCTTACGATATTGTTGGACATCCGCGTCCGGGTGATAGTTTTGCTTACATCTCTGATACAAAATATTGTCCGAATGCTGTGAAACTGGCAATGA
The DNA here is from genome assembly GCA_020832415.1 of Balneolaceae bacterium. GTDB lineage: Bacteria > Bacteroidota > Rhodothermia > Balneolales > Balneolaceae > Rhodohalobacter. The sequence continues at coordinate 50,781 of JAFIES010000088.1, forward strand.
ATACAAATATACTGTATCACGAGGCAACCTTCAGCGAATCTCTTGCTGATAAAGCCGTAGAAACAGGCCATTCAACCTCTGGAGATGCTGCACGAGTAGCCACAGAAGCCCAGACCAAACTGCTCGTAATTGGTCACTTTTCGGCAAGGTATACAAACCCGTTTGTTCTGTTAAGAGAAGCAAGGGCTAAATTTTTCCCGGCGTGGCTCGCTACCGAACTGAGGCCAATCTATACCAATCCATCTCAGGAGAAAGGTATTGTTCAGCAGAAGGTTTACATCAAAGAGATTGATGAGAAGTCTGACTCCAAATCTCCCCGTAAAAAGAGCTATGATAAAGGGAGCGGAAGTGGTAAACGTTTCATAAAGCGCAGAGGATCTTCTGACCGGGGTGACGACAGAAGAGGAAGCAACCGAAGAGGCAGCTCAAGCCGCAGAGACGATTCAGGCGGTGAACGCCGCAAACGCAGGCCGGAACGTCAGTCCAAAGAGCGTGATTATAATCGCGATTATAACAAAGATTATAATAACGATAATCAGGGATCGTCAAGGCCGCCAAAGCACATTACACCAAGAACTCCCTTTGATAACTTTGATCGCTTCTGATTGATTAACGTTCTTAAAATCAGGCAGTAAACTTGACTCGTAAAAAAAAATCTGAAGCCGTCGATTCAGTTCTGATTCGGCGGCTTTATTACTTTTTTAAACCTTACCGATGGTGGGCGATATTTGCAATATTTCTCACACTATCAGCTGCTTTTTTGGGTACAGTGCGCCCAAAACTTACCCAGGTTGCTGTTGATGACCATATTGCCATAGGTGATGTTGACGGCCTGCTTTGGATTGTAATTCTTTTGGGGCTTGCTCTTATTGGTGAGTTTTTTATTCTGATTCTGAATACGTACATCACCCGTTGGTTTGGGCAGGGTGTACTCTTTAGTTTAAGGAACTCAGTTTTTCAGAAAATCCAATCGCTGCATGTTCAGTTTTTTGATAAAAATCCAATTGGTCGTCTCATAACACGAACCACGAATGATATTGAAGCACTCAGTCAGCTGTTATCTGATGGTATCGTGAATATGATAGGAGATCTCTTCAGGATCTTTTTCATTCTCTACTTTATGCTGATGATGAGCTGGGAGTTAACCATCATTGCAATACTTGTTCTCCCAATTCTCTTCTACTCTACATTTTGGTTTAAGGGAAAAGTTCGTGTGGCATTTCTTGAAGTAAGAGATCAAATTGCAAGGCTCAACTCATTTGTGCAGGAGCATATAAACGGCATAATGATTGTTCAGCTTTTTAACAGAGAGAAAAAGGAGAGAGAACGGTTTGAAAAAATAAATGCTGAACACCGGCACGCACACATTAAAACCATTTTCTACTTCTCAATTTTTTGGCCCATTGTAGAAGTGCTTGCAAGTGTTGCGATGGCACTGGTGGTATGGTACGGAGGCGCGAGAGCGTTAATGGACCAGGTTACTTTTGGTGTGCTCCTTGCATTCATCCAATATGTACGGCAGTTTTTCAACCCAATCAGAGGTTTGTCGGAAAAATACAACACACTTCAATCTGCACTGGCATCATCAGAACGTATTTTTGATGTACTGGATACGGAAAATGAAGTGTATGAATCAGATACGCCAATAAAACTGGACAAGGTTAAAGGTAAGATAGATTTCGAAAATGTAGTATTTCAGTACAATGAGGGAGAGGAAGTTATCATCAATGATATTTCATTCACTGCAAATCCTGGAGAACTTTTGGCGATTGTTGGCGCTACCGGTGCCGGAAAAACAACCATCATAAATCTGCTCTTGCGTTATTATGATATTAACCAGGGAACAATCTATCTTGATGGAGTAGATATTAAAGAGTTGTCCCTTAAGGATCTTCGAAAGCATTTTGGATTGGTTCTTCAGGACAATGCACTTTTTTCCGGGACAATCCATCAAAACATCACCCTTGGAAACCCGGATATTACCCGTGAACAGGTTATTAAGGCAGCAAAAGAGGTGGAGGCGCATCATTTTATCAAAAAATTGCCTGGCACGTACGATTATGTTTTAAGTGAACGCGGGGCGTCGCTCTCGATGGGACAGAGGCAGCTAATTTGTTTTGTAAGAGCTATGGTTTATGATCCAAAAATTTTAATTTTAGATGAGGCAACCTCGAGTGTTGATTCTGAAACAGAAGAACTTGTTTCGCGTGCATGCCAGCGGATGATGAAAGGCAGAACCTCAATCGTTATTGCGCACAGACTTTCAACAATTCAGGGTGCTGATAACATTTTGGTGATGCACAAAGGTAAAATTAGAGAAACAGGTGCTCACAAAGAACTTGTAGATAAAGAAGGTGGAATTTATAGAAGACTTTATGAGTTACAATATAAAGATCAGGCTGTAACTTCTAAAACAGCAAGGAATTAACTAACAATAACTATTAATGGAGAAAACAATGGCCGACTTGAAAGCTAAGGAAAAAGAGATAAAAGAAGCTCTGCAAAAAGAGCGAGAGCAGCTAAAAGAAACCTACAACGATATACTTTCTCGCTTAAAAACAGAAGGTGAAAAATTGCAGGGTGATATCCAGAAGGAATATAAAAATGCCCGTAAGTATGTAGAAAAAAATCCTGAAACCGGACTGGGTGTAGCTCTTGCAGGCGGATTATTAATAGGCTTTGCAATTGCAAAATTATTGAGAAAGTAGGTCTATGAGTAGTTTGCAGTTAGATAAATTGGATAGCCTCTTTGAGCGCCTCGATGCGCTCAGGAGGTATCTTTGACTACGACAGAAGAAAAGTAAAAATCATTGAAATAACTGAGCGCACACAAAATCCCGATTTTTGGAATGATCCGGAAAAGGCCCAGCAAGTGATGCGTCAGCTCGATTTTGAAAAAGAAATTACAGGAAAATGGGATGAGCTAGACGAACTCCGTGAAAGCATACGGGTTTTTGAGCAATTTCTATCTGAAGGTGAGGATGTTGAAGATGAGCTCAGAGAAGAGATAAAATCCTTCAAAGAGAAACTTCAGGATCTCGAGTTGCAAAATATGCTGAGTGATCCTGATGATCACCGCGATGCAATTGTTACGTTCAATCCGGGTGCTGGTGGTACTGAAAGCCAGGATTGGGGTGTGATGCTCTTCAGAATGTACACCCGATGGGCTGAAAAGAGAGGTTTTAAGGTATCGGTTGCCGAGTATCAGGACGGTGATGTGGCCGGTCTAAAGAGTGCAACCATTGAAGTATCGGGCCAAAATGCATACGGATATTTGAAATCGGAAAGTGGTGTGCACAGGCTTGTAAGGATTTCCCCGTTCGATAGCAATTCACGAAGGCATACATCTTTTTGTTCTGTTTTTATCTCGCCAATAATTGATGATACCATCGAGATTGATCTGAATGACACAGACATAGAACTGCAACGTTTCCACGCCAGTGGTGCCGGCGGACAGAATGTGAACAAAGTTGAAACCGGAGTTCGCCTGATCTGGACCGGAAAGCTGAGTGATGGAACCGAAGAACGTGTTGTGGCCGAGTGCCAGCAGGAACGTTCACAGCTGCAAAACCGCGAGAAAGCACTTGTGATGCTTAAATCGAAAGTGTACGAGCTGGAGAAAAATATCAAAGAGCGGGAAAAGCAGAAGCTTGAAGATTCTAAAAGCAGCAATGAGTGGGGTTCTCAAATTCGATCGTACGTGTTTCATCCTTATAACATGGTGAAAGATCATCGAACAGATCACGAAACAGGTGATGTACAAAGTGTGATGGATGGCAACCTCGATGAGTTCATGAAAGCTTATCTGATGATGAATTCAACCGCTTCAGCATGATGAAAAAAGTTGGCGTGACCGGTGCAATAGGCTCAGGAAAAACTACATTTTGTAAAATGTTAGAGGAGCTTGGGGCAAAGGTTTTCTACGCTGATGATGAAGCCAAGCGGTTAATGGTGCAAAACGAAGAGTTGCGAAATCAACTGAAAAATGCTTTTGGTAATGAGACGTACCTTCCGGACGGAAATCTCAACA
>JAFIES010000089.1 GCA_020832415.1 Balneolaceae bacterium
CGTTCTCTCCTGCTACGATGTCGAGAAGTATTCCATACCTGTGATTGTATCCCGTCACAGGCTTGTTATTCGCCCAATAACGTGATCCAAGAAATTAGTTGTCAATATCGGTTGGTTTGCCATAATCTTCGAGATCAAACAGAATGATATCAACACCTATGGGTAATGGGTGCTCTGCAAAAATATTGGCAAATTCCATCAACACTCCCACCCCGCTGCCGCCATCATCGGCGCCTAAAATCGGGCTGTCGGGGTCATCTGGATCTTCCTCAGCCCGGGGACGTGAATCCCAGTGTGCGGCAAGTAATATTCTGTCCTGGTGCTCAGTTCCAAATGCAGCAATTAAGTTGTATAGATTCAGCGTATCGCCATAAACCTCCTGCTGAAAGGATTGGATATAGACTGAGTTATTTCCGGCAGTTTCGCGAAAGTGGCTGTTAAAATATTGAATGGCTTCCCTGTGAGCTTCGGAATTGGGAACTCTCGGGCCAAAATTTACCTGATCTTCGATGTATTGATAAGCCCGATCTGATGAAAATTCGGGAACAAACCGTCCCTGTTCACTAAACTCAAGTGCATCTTCACTTCGGCAGCCTGAAAATGCTACCAATATTGCCAAAATGATCGGTAAGCAGAAGTATTTATTCATGGATAAATGGGATTATTAACAGAAACCTGAACGCTTTTCGTATGCAGAAAATACAGATATTATTGATCAGAACGATGCACAATTGTAGCTGATGATTGTGCTACCGGAAGTACGATTGTGTCGAGGATGTTTACATGAGGCGGGCGGTTTGCAACAAACAGAATGATTTCTGCGATATCTTCGGCAGTTAATGGTTTGAGATTATCATATACTTTCTCCGCTTTTTGCTTGTTTCCATGGAATCTTACCTCGCTGAATTCGGTATCTACCAGCCCCGGAGATACCGAACTTACCCTGATGTTGGTTCCGCTCAGATCCATCTTTGCAGCCTGTGTAATGGCTTTTACAGCGTGTTTGGTGGCGCAGTATACAGATCCACCGGGGTAGGCTTCATGGCCGGCAATAGACCCGATATTGATAATATGCCCTTCATTCCTCGCCTTCATCTGCACGGATACAAAACGGGTCATATTCAGCAGACCTTTGATGTTGGTATCGATCATTGCATCCCAGTCACTAAAATCGGCAGATTGAATGGGATCTAAACCGGAAGCGAGTCCTGCATTATTCAATAAAATGTCGATTGGTCCTTTAATTGAATCCACACATTTTTTGCAATCTTCTCTGCTGCGAACATCGAATGAGTGGGTTTCTACCTGGACCTGGTGTTTTTTTAGGAGAGTTTCAGAAAGGGCTTCGAGTCTCTCTTTTCTTCTGCCGGTTAAGATGAGATTTGAACCAAATTCAGCAAAAATTTTCGCAGCGGCTTCACCAATGCCTGAAGTGGCACCGGTTATCAGCACTGTTCTGTTTTTCAACCGGTTCAAAAGAGAAATTGCTTAGATGTTAATTGTGCAGCAGTTCAACTCTTCTGGCAGCACGAAGTATGTCGGATTCTCTGAAGGCATTACCCATAAACTGTATTCCTACCGGCAATCCGTTTGAATGTGTACCGGCGGGAACGCTTATACCGCAAATACCTGCAAGATTAGCTGATATAGTATATACATCATTCAGGTACATCTGGAGAGGATCATTCATATTCTCTCCAAGCTTAAATGCTGTTGTAGGTGCAGTTGGTGAAACAATTACATCCACTTTTTTGAATGCTTCAGAGAAATCATTCTTAATCAGTCTTCTTACTTTTTGGGCTTTTGCATAATAGGCATCGTAATAACCTGCACTTAGTACGTATGTACCAAGTAGAATTCTGCGTTTAACTTCAGTTCCAAACCCTTCAGTTCTCGAGTTTTTGTAAAGTCTGATCAGCTGAGAATCCACACGGCCCATCTCCTGCTCAATTTCAGCAACTGATTTACCTTTGAGAGTCTTTTTGATTTCGGCACGTTCGGCAGAGAGTTCTTCTTCTACTTTTTTGTGATCAGCACGGTGTCCGTAACGAATACCATCAAACCTGGCTAAATTGCTGGATGCTTCGGCAGTTGCTAAAATATAGTATGTGGCAATGCCGTATTTCATGTGTGGAAGTTTCACAGGAACCAGTTCCACCCCGTCATTTTCAAGGGCTTTCAGCTGATCTTCTATGATCTTCCTTACTTCGCTATCCAATCCTTCACCAAAATACTCTTCTGGAACACCTACTTTCAGAGAGGTGCTATTTGAGTTCAGGTCAGCGAGGTAATCATCAACCGGTTTATCGGATGATGAATTATCCATTGGGTCATGCCCGGAGATGTGCTTCAGCATGATGGCTGCATCCGTCACATTCTTAGAAAACGGACCAATACAATCAAACGAAGATGCATAAGCTACAAGGCCATAACGGGAAACACGGCTGTAGGTTGGCTTTAATCCCACCACACCACAGTAAGAGGCCGGCTGCCTGATTGAACCGCCTGTATCGGATCCAAGAGATACATTACACATATCTGCAGCTACTACAGCAGCGCTGCCGCCACTTGAGCCGCCTGTTACATGTTCTGTATTCACAGGATTCTTTGAAGCTCCGTAAATAGAATTCTCCGTAGAAGAGCCCATGGCAAATTCATCCATGTTTGCACGGCCAATTAGAAGAGCATCTTCATTTAAAAGTTTCCGAATTACAGTGGCTTCGTAAACACTTTCGAAATTACGAAGAATATGGCTTGCGCAGGTAGTTTTTTTACCTTTTTCACAAATCACATCTTTTACACCCACAACAGCACCGGCAAGTGATCCGGCTGTACCGTTGTCTATTTTCTTTTGGATGGATGCCGCCTGATTACGAACATCATCTTCATCAACATGAACAAAAGCGTTAATTTCCGGGTTACGGGAATTGATTGTTTCAAGGTAGCCATCGGTTACCTCTTTGAGAGAAATCTTCCCGGATATAAGTTGCTCCCGAACTGCGAGCAAATGTTTCATTTAGATTGGCCGGTTATTTTTCGGTTGTCTCTTTTTCTTTGACTTTGGTTGCTTCTTCTATATCAGATTTACCTTTATCAATTTCTTTTTTGATATCGTCAGAAGCTTTACGAAACTCATTGATACCCTGTCCGATACCTCGAGCCAACTCGGGAATTCTCTTTGCTCCGAAAAGAAGGAGGATCACGAGAACGATAATAACCATTTCAAAACCGCCTGGCATGCTCATACAATAAACCTAATTGATTTGAATTATAATTGTTAAACTGAACTAAGATAAAAAATATTTGGCTCACCTATTAGAGGAGTTAAAAAAAAATGTTGTAATTTCGCGCAGTTTTATTTGCATTCCTGCTCAAGAACTGTTTAATACTAACAAAGAAATAAATTCATTAAACGACATAATTAAATAGAACCCTATGATTTGGACAGTAGAATTAGCCGCTGCACTCGATGAAGCACCATTCCCAGCAACAAGAGAAGAATTGATTGAATGGGCCGAAAGAAATGGTCTTCCACAACAAGCTATCAATAACCTTTATGAATTGGATGAGATCGAAGAGGGAGAAGAGACCATTTACGAAGGAATAGAGGATATTTGGCCTGATTATATCCGAAAAGAAGACTTTTTCCATGGCGAAGAAGACGAAGGCTTCGATTACGACGACGTATAATCAAAACAAATAATGTACTTCTGATCGAAAGAGATCGTTAAGGAGGCAGGATCTATTGAGACGAATTTATACTGAAAATGATCTGATTTGTGATAAAATACTTTCTGCCTTTTCTTTTCTTATCTGCCATTTTTCTCTTAAGCGAGCCTTCATCTGCTCAACAGAATGGAGACCTCACTGCGGATGAAATTACGGACAGTGACGACTCCGGTGTAATACGGCGATTACGTTTTACAGGCAATAGAAATGCATCGAACAGAGCTCTCACTACTCTGGTCCGTACCAGGACAAACCGTGAATTTTTGGGTATCAGAAGATTTACACCCTGGTATTACATCTGGCAGGTTTTCGGTGTGGGTGAATCACCCAGCATGCTCGATCGTGATGTTGTAGCGAACGACATCGAACGAATTAAACTCTATTATGAGAATCTTGGATTCTTTGATGTTGAGGTAGACACGAGCATTATAGAGTTCAGGGAGAACAGGTACGAAGTATCATTTTTAATCAGAGAGGGTCCTCAATCGTCTATTCGATCCGTTGCTTACACCGGCATACCCGAATTTGAAGAGGAAAATATGCTGCGAAACTTCTATCGCAACAGTGTGTTTTCCGGGCGAATGCTGAACGACTCTACATTTTCTTATAACAGTGATTACCGGGCACAAGAGCTCAGAGAAGAGCAAACACGCATCATTAATTTCCTGAAAAATCAGGGCTATGCATCGGTTGTGCGGGACTCTGTTCAGGCTCTTCTAAAAAGAGATCAAGAAGACCCAACCACACTCGACGTTCTGTTTACCGTTCGCTCAGGTGATATTTACACATTTGGCGATGTAAACATAAATCTTACCGGGCCGGAAGGTGGCAATGATTTTGATGAATCAGAAACGAAAGAAGGACCGCCCTATTCAAACATAGGCTACGCCATCAGAATGCAAAAGCAGGATGCAGCCCAAACCAAATTTGACCTTCTCTCTGAACAAATACAATTTTTGCCAGGTGATACCTTCGATCAATCTGCATACCTGCGTACTATAAATTCATTTCAGAACCTTGGCAATATTCTGATCAGCCGTTTTGGTTTAAGTGAGGAAAGTTCACTCCCCGACTACTCCGAGTCGGTTATTCCGGTCTATTTTGATCTTCAAACCATTCCTAAACACTCACTTCGAGCCGAATTCTTCGGTATGCGCCGATACGGTTTTGGAACGGGTGCAGGGGCCAACTACAATAACAATAATTTGTTTGGAATGGCTGAGAATTTCACACTCGGTCTGAATGCTAATTTTGAATATGTCTCTTCGCGAACTATTGGTGAAATAGCCCCAAGAGATGATACCGGGCGCAGAACTTCATCCGGTGCAGCGCTCTTTCAAAGTTACGAAGTGCGAGCGGAATATTCGGTTCCAAGGCTCAATTTTCCATTTGTATTCCTTAGTAACAGTCGCTTCGTAGAAAGTGCACGAACACGGTATACATTAACTTACAGCCAGTCTAACCAGCTCTTTTTTGATATAAATTCTGATATACGTTTTAATCTCAGATACGAATTCAGACACTCCCCAAGATATACCAGTCTGTTTGATCTGATAGAGCTTGATATTGTGGATACAAATCCTTCAGCCCAGTTCAGAGAAAATCTGATCAATGAATTTGGCGAGGGCTCTTTTGAGTTTCTCCGAATTGAACAGGATTTTAATCCGCAGTTTTCATCCATCATCCGTTATAGTTTTCGCAGCCAGAATACACATCTTATCAAAAGAAATTATGGGCATTTTGCGGAATTCTCGTTATCACTTGCCGGCAATATTCCATACGCAATTGACCGATACATTAGTTCGCCCGGAGAAATTGAAGGTTCTCTCCCCTCTCCATTTGGTTTGTCATCCAATGATCTGTCATACAGCAGATTTATTAAGTTTTCATCTGACTATCGCAGATATATTCCGGTTACTCAAAATTCAGTCCTGGCATTCAGGGCGTTTGGAGGTATAGCCCAACCTATAGGCCAAAGCGAGACGATACCTCTAAACAGACGATTTTTTGCAGGAGGCAGTAACGATATACGCGGCTGGAATCCTTTCAGACTTGGGCCCGGTGGTATCAGTCCTGATGATCTTAGTATCCCGGGTGGAGAGATAAAACTTGCACTCTTTAAAGAGTACAGAACCATATTTCTAAGGGATTTATTTAATGCTCAATGGTTTATCGCATGGCATACAGATGCGGGTAATGTTTGGTATGGCCCCAGAAATACTTTCCGCGATGAAGATAATGTTGAACTGCTTAGAGACGGAAAATTTTTCTTAGATTCTTTCTATAAACAAATTGCAGTGGGTTCCGGTTTAGGGCTGCGTCTTGATTGGGAATTTTTGGTATTTCGGTTCGACCTGACCTACAGAATCCACGATATTCAGGAAGGCTGGTTAAATAACAGGCTGCCCTATTTTAGCTTTGGTATCGGACATTCATTCTAACTTGAAAACGCATGTTTACAAAAAGTGATTTTAAAAAACTGAAGAGCCAGGGAAGTATCGTCTTTAATTCAAAACTTCTCTCCAATCTCACTCCGCTTGAACGGTATGAACTTCTGCAGTTATGCCACCGCCGAAAATATAAAGAGGGTGAATTTATATATTATCAGAACGATCCCGGTACAGGGATGTATTTTATCGAGGAAGGGAGCGTAAAGCTATCTGTTACAGCTAATAACGATAGTAAGGACAAACATTTTGAAATCGATATTCACGCTCCCTCAGAGTTTGGAACCATGAGTATCGGATATGAAATTCAGAGATTATCATCTGCGCAATGTCTCACGGATTGCACCTTGCTGGGATTCTTCAAACCGGATTTTGAGACTTTAAAAAAACGCCATCCGGAAACTGCTGTAAAATTTCTGGAATCAGTCTCAACTCAAGCCATGAAGCAGCTTGAGCAAACAATGAAAAAATTAACGGAAAGTATCGGAGTTGATACAGCATTCAGCATACTGCTCGAATCACAATATCAAACAGATTAAAATAGTTTTTAATGGCAGTAAAAAAAGGTCAGGTAGTAGAGTTTAAAATTGAATCAACTGCGTTTAAAGGAAAGGGAGTTGGTAAACTTGATGGCCAAACCGTATTTGTACCCGGTGTTGCACCGGGCGATTTGGTTGAAGGGCGTATCATCAAAAAGAAGAAGAAGTATCTTGAGGCTAAATTATTACAAATTAAAGAGCACTCTCCCCTGCGAATTGAACCTAAATGCGGCCACGCAAATGTATGTGGAGGCTGTACGTGGCAACATCTCTCTTACAAAAACCAATTAGAGATAAAAGAGCAGCATGTAAGAGATCATATTGAGAGAATAGCCGGTTTAAATCCTGATTTGGTTCAACCAATTATCGGTTGCGAAAAAGACTTCTACTATCGCAATAAAATGGAGTACAGTTTCGGAACAAAACGGTGGCTGACAGATGCCGAAATCAATGCGGATGAGTTTGTTGATGACACCGCATTTTCAGCCGGTTTACATGCTCCCGGACGTTTTGATAAAATCCTGAATCTGCGCGAATGTCATCTTCAGCCTGAAATCTCATTTCAGTTATTAGATTTTGTGCGTAATTACTGCATTAAAAACGATATTCCCGCTTTTGATACATTTAAAAAAGAGGGATTCATGAGGCATTTGGTCATCAGAAATTCGCACTATACTGACGATCTGATGGTAAACCTTGTGACGTTTAAAGATGAACCGGATATAATCAATCAACTGGCCGATCAATTGCTGGCCGAATTTCCATCAATCACTACCATCGTGAACAATGTGAATGATCAGCCAAATCCAACAGCAGTTGGCCGATACGAGAAAATTGTCTATGGCCCCGGCTATATTGTTGATCATATTGGAGATCACTCATTCAAAATTCATGCAAACGCGTTTTTCCAGACAAACACAAAACAGGCTGAAAAACTCTACTCAATAGCCAGAGAATTTGCTCAGCTGGATGAAGATAAACTACTTTTTGATCTCTATTGTGGTGTTGGAACCCTCTCCCTATTTATGGCTGACAAGGCCAGGAAAGTTTTAGGTATTGAACTTGTTGATGTAGCCGTTGAAAACGCACGTTTTAACGCCGAGGAAAATTCTGTGGATAATGCAGAGTTTGTTCTGGGGGATATGAAAGACACTTTCAACGATGATTTTCTTTCAAAACATGGTCAGCCAGACTGTATCATTACAGATCCGCCAAGATCGGGTATGCACCCTGATGTAGTGACCATGTTTACGAAACTGAATGTGCCAACAATTGTTTATGTAAGCTGTAATCCATCAACAATGGCAAGAGATTTGAATATCTTAAAAGAGTTTTATGATGTTGAACGGATACAGCCCGTCGATATGTTTCCTCAGACATATCATATAGAAGCTGTGGCTAAACTTACTCGCAGGTAACGCCACTCTCATTAATAAAAACTGTTCACATGAAAAATGCCATTGTAATAGGTGCCGGGATTGGTGGTTTAGCATCAGCCGCGTTGCTGGCAAACAGAGGGTTTAAAGTTACAGTTTTGGAAAAGAACAGTGCCGTTGGTGGTAAAATGAACCAAATATCATCCAACGGATACAGATTTGATACGGGGCCTTCATTACTAACCATGCCCTTTTTGCTCGAAAAACTGTTCAAAGAGTGTGGTGACGATATCAATAATTATTTCGAATTTGAGGAACTGGAACCTCTCTGCCGATATTTTTACCCTGATGGTACCTTATTTGATAACTTTTCAGATCGAAAAAAAACAGTAGAACAAATACGATCTTTTGCTCCGGAAGACAGTGAAAATTACTCCCGATTTTTAGATAGATCGGAGCAAATTTATGATGGCACAGCAGATGCATTCCTTTTCAATCCGTTATATTCTGTACAGGATTTTCTTAAAGTTAATCCGCTTAATTTCCTTGATATTGATGCTTTTTCTACGGTTTCAGAAAAAGTGGATGAGTTTGTAAAATCTGACTATCTGCGGCAATTCTTAAAACGGTTTACTACTTACAATGGATCATCACCGTATCTGGCCCCTGCTACGCTGAATGTAATTCCTCATGTTGAATTGAATCAGGGTGGGTATTATGTAAAGGGGGGGCTCTACAAAATAGCAGAATCTCTTCACAAACTTGCTGTTTCTCTTGGTGCCGAATTTACATTTAACTCAGAAGTCAGCCACATTGA
>JAFIES010000010.1 GCA_020832415.1 Balneolaceae bacterium
TCTTTTGATTATTGGGTTGATAGTCAATGGCTGTAAAAGTTCGAATGATATTCCCGATTTTAGCGTATCTAACACCGGCCCTTATATTATAAACACCGATTATCTGGATGTAGTTATATCCAATTTAGACTCTGTCCCTCACTTAATAGAAGAGTATGATCTGTTGATTGAAGGCGCTGATCGGTTTCTATCCCATAATTTTCGGTATGTTACTGAAAAACCTCAGGTACCGGCGGGCGGATCGATTAACGATTATGTGAGCATTTCAAGGTACTGGCATCCTGATTCTACCGGTGCTCATACGATTTACAGAGATGGTGTTACCAACCCCATGGTTGAGCAGTTTGACCGACCCAAACTGGCTGAAATGTCATCAGGAGTATATACTTTAGCACTCGCTTATTACCTATCTAAAAATGAAGATTATGCTGAAAAAGCCTCAGAGATTTTAAAAAAATGGTTTTTTGAACCATACTCTCGAATGAACCCAAATATGGACTTTGCTCAAGTTCGACTAGGTGTACCTGATACAGGTGGTGGTGGTTCACCCGGAATTATTGACGCAAACGACTTTATTCAGGTTGTAGATGCTGTTTCTCTTTTATATGACAGTAATAGCTGGTCGGGTAACAATCACATTGAGCTGAAAGAGTGGTTCTACCATTTTTCTCGCTGGATTATCAGAAATTACAACGCCGATGCGTACAATGTGACCAACGTCTCAACATGGCTCGATGTTCAGAGAGCAATCTATTTTATGCTGTCTGAGCAGGAGGACAAACTCAATTCTGATTTTTACATCCCTCCTGTTAGTGAACGAATAAGTACACAATTTAACACCGATGGGGTTCAGCCATTTGAAGTGACTCGTGGCAGGCCTCAGCACTACGTCTATTTCAATTTGCGTGGTTATATGAATTTAACCCACCTCCGAAAAAACCGAACAGCAACAGATCGGGACTGGCAAATTTTAAACACACAAAATATAGGTGGTCTTGAACCAGCTTTATCCATGATTGCCAACCATGTACTTAACTTATCTGAGCCCGGTACATTTATTTCCGAACCGGGATTTGATGAATGCAGATACTATGAAATTCTTAAACCGGCAGCAGTAGCTTTCAACTCTGAATTATACGAAAATGCAGCTATGGAACTTGTGAGATCAGGTTGCAGAAATTCTGCGATTTCGCTCGTATACCCACCACTTGAACTGCTTGATACTTCAGAAGGCTTATGAGGGTCATGATTCATAAAAACATTCAAATAATCTGTTCTAAAAGTATCTGCACACTGGCGATCTTTATTCTCCTGATAACTGCAAGCTCAGCTTTTTCGCAACAACAGGGTGTACACAGAATACAATCCCAGAGCTTACAATCAGCACTCTTTCACGCAGAAGATAAGCTGCTTCAAACGCTGGATGAGATTAACTACAACTCCGGTCGGCATCCCGGCCATACAAATCCTGTAACCGGCAAATGGGATCCTGACTATTTAGGGCGGGATCAATGGACAAGTGGATTTTTTGCAGGTTCACTCTGGTATATGTACCGTTTAACCGGTGATGACAAATGGAAAGAACTTGCCCAAACATGGACAGAAGATCTTGAGCCAATGATATCCGCCACGCATGATCATGATACAGGGTTCCGGATTTTCAGCAGTTATGGGAATGGATACAAAATCCTCAATAAACGCTCCTACTATCGTACACTTTTGAGGGCTGCCAATACTCTTTCAAAACGGTTTGATCCTGAAATCGGTGCGATCAAATCGTGGGACTGGACTGGTAATTTTCCCGTTATTATTGATAATCTGATGAATCTGGAACTCCTTTTCTGGGTTGCAGAAAACAGCGATAACCGAAGGCTCTACTCCATCGCTAAGTCTCACGCTGAAACTTCTTTAAAACATCACATGCGTGAAGACGGCAGCTCCTATCACATTGTAGATTTTGATAGCAATGGAAATGTCTACCGGAAATTTACAACTCAGGGAGCCGGGCCAAATTCAGTTTGGGCAAGAGGGCAGGCATGGGCAATCTATGGTTTTACAATGATTTATCGATTTACTGGTGAACATAAATTCCTCGATGCAGCTGAAGCCGCTTCTCAATATTTCATTGAGCATTTGCCGGAAGATTTCATACCCTACTACGATTTCTTTGAACCATACAGTTCTGTTCGAACTAAAGATGCCTCAGCTGCAGCAGTAGCAGCATCCGGCTTTCTGGAATTGTACCAGTTCACTCAAAATACTCTCTATTTAAACAGCGCCATTGAGATCTTAGGCTCTTTAAGCTCTTCAGCCTATGCCACACATAACTCAGATATCAGCTCTATCTTAAAAGAGTCTACTTTGCATAGAGGTTTCGGGAGAGTAGGCACCTCTTACGCTGATTACTATTACCTCGAAGCCATCGCCCGTTACAAGGAATTAACAGGAGAAGAATTTCCGGCTCTACAGGTGGATAACTTTTTATTTCTTGATCAAAACTATCCGAATCCATTTAATAATCGAACCGTTATATACTACTCACTGGAGCAGTCAGGCGAAACTGAGTTATCTGTATATGATCTAACTGGCAGGCGGATACAAACACTTGTAAATGGACAAATGCCAGCAGGCACCTACAACATTCCGTTTGATGCCTCGGGATTATCTTCCGGTGTATATATCTATAAACTGAGAAGTAATGGCACACTGCTTTCCCGAAAAATGACACTCATTCAGTAGGCGCATTCTCGCTGGTTTCTTTCATTCGCTCCCTTCGATCAATATCTCTTTGGCTGCCGAGTACATACCGTAAATATTGCCACATAAAAGCTGTCTGTTCAACAATTCCCGTTGCATACAGGTGAAACCATACTCCAAGCCTTTTGTTGCCAAACTCAATCTGATATCGCTCCTCATTGACGGTATTAATCTTAGAAAATGACGGCGGTTTAAGGGCTCTGAAAAAATTATAAAACCAAAGTGTTCGTTCGTCCTCTTCCTTCCAGCTGAAAAAATACCCCTTTCCAGTTCTGATCTTTTTCTGATATAGTTCTTTTGCCGTTCTCGCTTTTTTATAGACAACAGCCTTTTCTGCATACCCAATTTTAAAGCCCAGTTTTACTGCATTAATTGTCCATCTCACATCCCCACCGGACCGAATACCCTCCTCAAAAAGGCCTGCTTTTTCAAACAGTGAACGTCTTACAAAGAGATTTGCAGTATAAGCTGCCCCGCGCTCTTCAACAGCTTTTTTCATCTGAATGGATGTCAATGAATCCGTTATTTTTGCAGCTGTAATTTTTTCACCAAAATCAAAATGAACAGCTCCGGCTGCGATATCCAAATCCTTTTCAATCAGAAAACTTACTCCATTCTCAATCCAATCATCAGCGGGGTGAGAATTTGCATCAATAAATGCCAAAATTTCGCCCCTGGCAGCTTCAACTCCTCTGTTTCGAGCACTATAAGGGCTATTTTTATACTCTTTCTCTTGCAGGCAAATTGTATTCTCTGATGTGAAATGAGAAACTGCTTCTGAGCTTTCTGATCCATTATCAATAATTATTATCTCAATCATTTCATCAGAATAGTTCTGCTTTTTCAGATGGAGAACTATCTGATCAACCTCAGAGATATTATTTCTGTATGGTATAATTACCGATACCTTTGGGGCCGGTCTTGTGACACTTTTCGCTATGGTATCTGTCATGAGCTAAGTTGTTTTACAGAGCTTCGATACTCTTTTTGATTCCAGTAATAGCCACGATAGAAATTCTTTGAGAAAACAGAAGCTGGGTTCATACGAAACAGAGCTTTAAAAGCAGCGCCGGCACCTGAATTATGAAGAGTTACGTTCAACAATCTTCCGCTGATGAAATTTCGGCGGGCTTTGATCTCTTCTTTTTTTGACTGAGAAAGACCCTCTGTATTCCGAATAAATTTATTGAAAAGATATATACGCCCGCGATACTCTTTTACTCGATCTCCCGACAGTTTATCAGCACGATCATCCCGTTTTGTAAGTGGCTCGTTAATTATTCCAAATGGAAAGTAGTGAGACAACCGAAGCCAAAGGTCAGTATCTTCGGCTACTTTCATGGATTCATCAAAATAGCCCGCTTTCTCAAAACAACTTTTTTTTATCACTATCGATGAAAGATGGATAAAGTTCTGTTCTACAAGAAGCGAAAAACAGTCGAGCAATTTTCCGTCCGATCTTCCCAGGAGATCAGAAAATCGTGTTTTAGAAAACATTGTTAATGCATGTTTGTCTGGATCGAAATAGATCGAATCAGATATCACTACTTCAGCCCCGCTGCCACGAATCACCTCAACTTGTTTTTCAAGTTTTTCAGGCATCCACTCATCATCAGAATCGAGAAATGCTATGTAATTGCCACTTGATTGCTTAATACCATTATTTCTGGCTTTTGCAGGACCATTGTTACTCTGTTTAATGTAGATTACATCATCACCAAAATCATTGAAAAGCTCAGCTGTGCTATCAGTTGAGCCATCATCAATCACAATGATTTCGACCGGAGGCAAGGTCTGATTCAGGGCTGATCGTATAGCTCTTCCAAGTACATCAGCCCGATTATAGGTTGGTATTATAACTGATATGTTTATTTGATCAACCATTCAGATTATCAAGAAAGAGAACTCTCTGTTTTATTTACGGCTTTGAGAATATTACTCAGGGCATCTGTATTGTATTGATCTACTTCATCTTTGAGATCGTTTTTAAAAACAGTATTACCAGAATCATCCAAAAAATGCGCCTTGATTTCATTTATCCATACTTCCGCTGAATCACTACAAATGAGGCCTTTTCCAATAAATCTCTCAAGACCGGCAGCGCCTTCGGTAGTAGTAAGAATTTTTTTCCCTGATGACAGAGCCTCAATCGTTTTGATTTTAAGCCCTGTACCAAACTGAATTGGGTTTACGCAAAGATCAGTTGTGTGGTAAACCTCTTGTGGTTTATCAAATCGTCCTAATAGCGTCACAGACTTTTTCGTGTTAAATTTTGAAGACTCATCACAGATTGACCCCGCAACATAAAGCTCCGCTTGTTTAAAGCTTTCAGCAATTTTGCTCCACACGTTTTCAAGAAACCAGTTTAATCCATTAAGGTTAATTACACTTTTGCCACCTACTGTCAAAATGGTTTGCCTATTATGGCCGTCTGAAACCGGCACATCGCTGTAAGGTGAAAAATGTGGAACAGTTAATATATTCAGTCCGGCTTTTTTGGTAAGTGATCTGAAATAATCAGCTTCTTTTTGTGTGATGGCCAAAATTACATCGGCTTTAGAAAGTGATTTTTTCTCATCAGCCGGAGAAATACTTTTCCACACAACCGGCTCTAAACCTTCATCAAGAAAGAGTTTGTACCTGTTGGATAGCCGATCATGTGTATCAATTATTTTTACAACATCATCACTAAAAAGATCAAAAAGATGTGAATAAACCGCATAATTCAAAAGAACTGCACTATACGATCTCCCGGAAAGCTGCTGTTTTAATAATCTGTACTTTTTGATGTTCTTAAATTCATTCAGGCTCTTATTAAAGTTTGCTGAGTTATTTCCGTCGAGAAACTTTCTTTGCAAATAATCTGCCTTGATTTTGAGACCATTCTGAACCTCTCTAATTCTCAAAAAGGGATCTTTTCCTAGCTCAAACGTTGAGTCATCAATCGCGTGATCGATTATCCTTCCATTAAAAAATTCTTGATGATTGTCGGATAATTGCTTCTCAAACCCGATATAGAAAAAATCGAGTTCATAACCATGATTCATCAGAGCATAACAGATATTTTTTATCCTCATTCTGTTGCCTGCATGCCAGGGAAATACCGGAACAGGACTAATAATTAAAATCTTTTTAGCCATTCCACAATTTTACTTTCATTTTTCACGAGCTGTGCAAAATAGAACCAGCTTTTAATGGAAAGGTCTGAAATTCTTGCCACAGCCAAAATTTGTTCAAAATAATTCAAATTTCTTCTCAGGTTTTTCAATTGTCGAATATACCATTTTATCGGCAGGTCAGGCGGTTCAAGTTTTGACAACAACTCATCCTCTGAATAGATCCATCTTATAAACGTTCGGGAAGCTTTTAGTTTTATTTTGCCTGTTCGGCTCTCTCTTCTCGATGAAATATTGCTGCCGCTGTATCGCCAGGAAACACGAGCTCCATCAATGGTAAAAATACCTGTATTTGCTGATATTTTCGCCCAAAACATATCGTCTGTAGCCCAGGCCAAAGGCAGATCGGGGAAACCACCTACTCGATCATAGGCCTCTCTGCCAAAAATACTTTCGACTACATAACTTTCCTGTTTATAGTTTAGCTTGATATTCAAAAAATCAGAACTACTGACTGTCTGTGGGAAGATATTTTCCCGAATTATATTCCCATCCTCATCTATTTTCGATGTATTAAAACGGTAAACATCATACCCGGGATTCTCATAATTAGCTGAATAGAAGTTTTCCACGCAATGTTCCTCGGCGATGTCATCATCAGAAAAGAGCCAGATCCACTTTTCTCCCTGAGTACGTTCAATACATCGTTGCCACTGTTTTACAAGTGAGTGTTGCCCCAAATTTTCATCAAATCTGTGGTACTTAAAATTATCAGGCAGCTTTAATTGATCAATTAAAGCTTTTAATTGGTAGGGGCTCGCATCATCACCGATGTATGCAGTAAAATTTTGATTCGATTGCCTTTTAATACTTTCAAGAGCTTCGGCTAAAAACTCTTTTTTATAAACCGGTATAACAATAGCAAGATCTGAGCTCATGAACTATTTCTTTACAATCATATCACGAAGATCTCCAAAATAAGGAAACTACTTTAACTTCGTGCATCAAAGAGGAGGTCTTCAAAAAAGAGTGTCAAAGGCTTTGAATTCTTACCATCCTTGAAAATCTCGTCTTATTGTCAAGAGAGAGCTCTTCGTATGTGCCCTCTTCTATGAGATTTCCTTTTTCAATTACATAGATAAGATCGGCATTTTTAATTGTAGAAAGCCTGTGAGCAATAATTACAACAGTCATAGAACCTTTCAAAGAATCAATACTTTGTTGAATAAATTGCTCTGATTCGGTATCCAATGAACTTGTTGCCTCATCAAGTATCAACAGATTGGGGTTTTTGTAGAGTTCTCTTGCAATGAAAAGCCGCTGCCGCTGGCCACCCGAAAGCCGAACACCTCGGTCGCCTACCAGGGTATTGTAACCATCGGGTAAATCTTTAATAAATGCATGAGCGTACGCACGTTTTGCGGCTTCGTTTACTTTATTACGCACAGTTTCATCACTTTCATAGTCCCCTTTCCACAAACAGATGTTGTTCGCAATGGTATCATCAAAAACCACAGTCTCTTGTGAAACGTAACCAATTTGAGATCTCCACGATTTAAAATCAATCTCATCTGCAGAAATACCATCAATTTTAATTTCCCCTTCCATTGGCCGCAGTAAAAGAGTAAGCATATCGATAAGAGTGGATTTACCTGCTCCCGATTCACCCACAAATGCTACCATTTTGTTTACAGGTATCTCAATATTTATGTTTTTGAGTACTTTTTCAGAACTGTCTTCATATTTAAAATGGACATTTTTCAACTCAATGCCTTTAGATAGCGGGCCAAGTTTACGGGTTCCATTTCTCTCTTTATTCTGCTCAAGTATTTCAAACTCTTTAACTACCATTTCTAGCGAACCGATTTTTTCCATGGTTCGCTGCCAATCATCCTGAATGCCGATCATATGTTGCATACCACGATGAAAGAGCAGCAACGCCACAAAAATCGGAGCTATTGGCGAATCGAAAACCACAACCTGAATGATGATAACAAAGAGCAAAAAAATCACCGATACCGGCTCTCGAATGGCCAATGTGAATGCACTTGCAGCTCCCTGCCTGAACATATAACCCGCCAGTTTACTGATGCTCGCCATTACACCTCCCTTCAGATACTGCATCTGATTGGTTGATGATAGATACTTAAATGATTGAATGGTCTGAACTAAAAATTTATTTAAAACACTCTCTTCCGATGCCGTTTTTCTCGATAACTCTTGTACATATCTGTTTAAATACCGGAACAGAAACAGTAACACAAACCCTACACCGATCGCCATTAAAGCGAAATTCCAGGCTAGGAGAAATGCAATTGAGAGATACGATACCGTAATGATGATCATCGTCAAAAACCTTGTGAAGGTATCGAACGAACGGATAAAATTATTAATTTGGCCGTTGATTACATTGATAAAATGCCCTGTATTGTTGTGAGCATAGTAGCTGTAATCCATTTCGCGGTAAGCATTAAACATCTGGCCTTTTATTTCCCGAAGAAGCTGTGCCCTCAGATAACTTGCATAACCTCCTTCAACAAACTTCAACATGCCTTTACCGATAAATACAAATCCAATAAAGATAAGAATACCAACAACTGACTGGTCGATTCCGATAAACCTTAGGATACTGTAGATAAACCGGACTGCCGTACTGCTTCTGTCCAGGTCACCATCGCCGGCATCAGCGGCTTCAATGAGAGGTAATATTAATGTAATACCAAAGCCCTCGGTAATGGCTGCTGCTGCAGTCAACCCAAAGACAATGTATAGCCTTTTCCCTATAAATCTTTTATAAACACTCAGGTAGTAAGAAATACTCTCGAATACTTTCAATCTCAGACCTGGTAGGTTTTGGGTTCTTTTCTATGAAATTCATCCAAAAATTGCCTGAGGCCCCTTCGAATGTAAATGAATGATATGCCTAAAAACAGTCCAATAAATATTGATCCCCCCATAATACGAATAGCATTGGGTTGAGCCGGACGGCTGGGAATTGTTGCCGGTTCATGAACCCGAAAAACGGGTGTCTCTTCCTGAACTTGAATTTTCGCCTCCTGCAGGCGTCTGGCTAATGTATTATAAAGACTGAAGGCTAAATCGTATTCTGACTGCAGTCGTTGTTCGCGAACCAGTAATGTTTGCCTTGCCGGGTTCACATTTCTGTCCTGAAAAGCAGCCAAAGAATCTTGCTTTGCCTGGAAATTGAGCTTTGCATCTTCATATTGTAGTTCGATAAACTCAAGATTTTTAAGCGCTTTTTCAGTTCGGTAATCGATTACATATTCTTGCAGCAGGTTCTTTACGAGAATAACAATTTCAGTTGATGCTTGTGCGTCCGGCAGAGATACTCCTATACTGACAAAACCTGTTTGAGGCTCTCTGCTAATAGTAATGTAGTTGCTCATTTGATTTGCAACGCGACGTATCTGATTATCTAAAACTTTAGGTTCATTGAAATCGCTGAACAGAGAAAAGTCTATACCTGCAACCACGTTCTCATCACCGGGCTCAGGGCGCCTGGTAGTAGCCGCTCGCCAAATTGTTACCGGCAAGCCGATAGTATAGCTCCACAGAAAATCTGCACTTCGATCAATTAAACTTGGTTCATAATGCTCTGTAAAGTATTCAAAAATGGTTACGCGTCTGTCTAAATCCCCGAAGTAGACCTCATGCTGCATTAACTCCAATTGAAATGGCAAACTTTCAACTATGTATGGGTACATTGCTACACGTATATCATCATCCTCTACGCGTCTTTGTAAACCAAATATATTTTCAGCTTGTTGGAAAACCTGCCCTAATTGAGAAGAAGGAGAAGTGGATTCCGGCATTAGCTTAGCTTCAGAATAGTAAATTCTCTCACTGCCTAAATAGAAAATTATACCCAATAGAAAAATAACACCAGTAATACCTAGTATTACTCTTTTCTGCAGCCATAAGTCTTTCAATATACCAACAAGGTCGATGATTTTTTCATCATCTTTGTGCGCATAATCATCAATAGAAATCAGACGATACTCTTCAACTATTTCTCTCTTTTGCAGATGTTTACTGTCTTTGTTTTTCTCCGGTATGTTAGAATCACCTTCGTTCAACTGATTTTTTTTCGTGAAAGATTTTTATTGTTAGACTGAATATAGAAATGTTATTCAAAAAAATATATTGCCCTTTACAGGCTTCATTAAACAGAATAGATTAATAGTTTACAGCCATTTTCGGTTTATACTGATACGATGGCACAATCAGTTTTAGCGATTGTTTAATCTCATCAGCACTGCCGGTTTGAGCTGTATCAATAAGATAGTCAAGTCGTTCGGTTAAGTCTTCTATAAAATCAACACTTTTTGCAATATAGATTTTTTCATGTTGAGTCATCGCAGTTCCTTCTTCAGCTGTGAGCAACTCTTCATACAACTTTTCTCCGGGACGCATGCCTGTATATTCAATTCGAATATCTTTATCGGGCTCCAAACCGGAAAGAGAAATCAGATCTCTTGCCATTTTTTCAATATTCACCGGATCACCCATATCGAGCACATAAACTGATCCGTTCAAATCTAAAGCTCCTGCCTGCAACACAAGCTGTGATGCCTCAGGAATTGTCATGAAATATCGAATCATATCCGGATGAGTGATTGAAACAGGTCCTCCGCGTTTAATCTGCTCCTTGAACTTTGGAATTACACTACCTCTGCTTCCCAAAACATTTCCAAACCGAACCGACACAAAAATCTCGTTATTTTTAGCCTGAGTGGCACCCCATTGAACAATTTGTTCTGAAATTCTTTTTGTAACTCCCATCACAGAAGTGGGGTTTACAGCCTTATCCGTTGAGATATTCACAAAATGGCTTACACCATACTTCACAGCGAGGTTAACAAGGTTTCTTGTACCCTGCACATTGTTAAGAACTGCCTGATCCGGATTCACTTCCATTAAAGGAACATGCTTATGAGCCGCTGCATGAAATATAACATCGGGGTGAAATTCCAACATAAGGCGTTCCATTGAACTGTAATCCCTTACATCACCAATTCGTATGGAGTACTCAAGATTCTTATAGTTGTACTCGATCTCGTTCAAAAGCTGGTGAATACTGTTTTCGCCCCTGCCAAGCAGAACTACATTTGCCGGATTAAAACGGGTAAGTTGCCTAACAATTTCAGAACCAATAGACCCCCCGGCACCAGTTACTAATACCGTTTTATTTTGTATGTATGATGCGATCTGAGATGTATCCAGCTGAATAGGTTTCCGCCTGAGAAGATCTTCAACATCTACTCTTCGGATTTGGTTGATGGTTACTTTACCACTAATCAGATCATAAATACTTGGAATAATCCGATATTTAGCACCTGTTCTCTTAGCATATTCCACCACCCTGCGGATAACTTTACCTGACTCAGATGGCATTGCGATTAAAATTTCATCGATATCCAGTTTAGCAGCAGCAGCTTCCATATCACTAATATTGCCAACAACCGGCAGGCCCAAAAACTTCTGGCCTTGCTTCGATTTATCATCATCTAAAAATGCTACCGGTTGCATTCCAGCTTCCGGATGGCGAAGCATTTCCCGCACTGCCATATTGCCACTATCACCGGCACCGGCAATTAGAATCCTGTGATTTTCTTTAGCCTTTATCCTTCCGGGCTTCCAGTAAACAAGAACAAACCGAGTGCCAACACGAATACCTGCCAGTACAAAAAGAGACAGAAAAAACTCAATAAATGGTATTGAAAAGGGTATTGCAAAATGAGGCCTTGCAACAATCGTAGCAACTAAAAATATCCCGGAAACAACAGAAACCGATTTTACTAATGAGAACAGATCACGAAACCCGGTATTTCGCCAAGATTGATGAAATGTGCCAAACCAATAGATAGAAAAGCTTTTAATAATGAACAGATACAGTGAGATCTCAGCAATTACACTTCCATAACCTGTTAAATCTCCATCAAGTCTCAGAAGAAATGCAATAGTGGTAATTGAAGTCCACGTTGAAACTTCAACGAAAAACTTCCAAATATCTCTGTAATTAATAACTCTTTTTAACATTGCCAAGGCACTATTCTATTATGCTACTCAGCTTGTATTGGGATAACGTCTGTGATAGCATAGCAAAGATAAGAAATATAAATCAGAGTAGAATCTTTAATTTTAGCTTGATATGCTTATGAAAACTCCTTCTAAAGCGTAACATTTTCAAAACAGAATGAAACTGAATTACTTCAAACTGACTTTATAGTAATCAAGATACCAATCAATAAAATTTTTCACTCCTTCCTCAGTAGACACACGTGGCTTAAAGTCTGTAAGGTCAAATAAGTCATCTACATCTGCCCAGGTCTTTGGAACATCACCCGGCTGTATTGGCATAAAATTCTTATTCGCCTCTATTCCCAGATTTTTTTCAATTTCTGAAATAAAATCCATCAATCGAACCGGACTGCCAAAACCAATATTAAAGAGTTGATAAGGCTTGGATGAAGCCTCCATTTTATTGGCATCACTTTTTGGAGAAAGAGGTATCAACCGATAAATACCCTCAACAATATCATCTATATAAGTAAAATCCCGGGCCATTTCCCCAAAGTTAAAAACATCAATGGGCCTTCCTTCAACCATAGCTTTGGTAAAGAGAAATAGCGCCATATCTGGGCGACCCCAGGGACCATAAACTGTAAAAAAGCGCAGGCCTGTAGTGGGAATATTAAAAAGGTGCGAATAGGTATGAGCCATTAATTCGTTTGATTTTTTACTGGCTGCATACAAACTAACCGGATTATCAACTCGGTCTGTTGTTTTAAAAGGCATTCTTTCATTCGTGCCGTACACTGAACTGCTTGAAGCATAAATAAGATGGCCAACATCAGTATGGCGGCATCCTTCAAGGATGTTCAAAAAACCCGTAATGTTACTCTCAATATACGAGTGAGGGTTTTCAAGACTGTAACGTACGCCTGCCTGAGCCGCAAGATTAATTACAACATCAAACTTTTCCGATTCAAACAGCCCTTCAATCACTTCACGATTTTGCAGATCTGTCTGAATAAATTGATAATTAGGGATCGTTTCACTTGTTACAAGCTCATTCTCTTTCCAATTACTTACACCACAATCATTTAAACGGCCGTACTTGAGATTAACATCATAATAATTATTCAGGTTATCGAGCCCTGTTATTTTATGACCTGATTCAAACAGGCGTTTAACCAAATGAAAACCGATAAATCCCGCTGATCCGGTAATTAAAACCTTCATTAAATTCTTTTATTTATGATTATCGAAAATTACGCTTTCCAAACATGGCCATTTTTATCCTCAACATGTTTCATCGCATTACGAGTATCAACAATCAGCCCGGACCATTTTGATAATTCACGGTAATCAATATCGGAATGATCGGTTGAGATGATTACAACATCAAATGATTTAATTGTCTTTTCATCCCATTGAACAGACGTTTTACCTGCCCAATGCGAATGCTCTCTTGATTCTTTAATTACAGGCACATATGGATCATAATAATCAACATCTGCTCCATATTCAGAGTAATAATCCATCAGTTTATAGGTTGGAGATTCCCGATCATCATCAACATTGGGTTTATATGCCAAACCTACTAATAGTACCTTGCTTCCATTTAACGATTTTTTATGGGAATTGAGGGCCTCAATGGTTCTTTGCACCACATATTTAGGCATGGAAGTATTTACTTCACCAGCTAGTTCAATAAATCTTGTATTCTGCTCAAATTCCCGCGCTTTCCAAGTTAAATAGAACGGGTCGATAGGAATACAGTGCCCGCCAAGGCCCGGGCCTGGTGTAAACTTCATAAATCCAAAAGGCTTTGTATCAGCTGCATCCAAAACCTCGTGTACATCAATACCCATTTCACTGAAAACCACTTTAAGCTCATTAACAAGGGCAATATTCACGGATCGAAAAATATTCTCTGTCAGCTTAACTGCCTCTGCTGTTTTTGTATTGCTTACTGGTACAGTTTCAACAATCGCAGTATCATACAGTGCACATGCAAGTTTGAGCGCCTCCTCACCATGACCACCTACTACTTTTGGTATTTTGGCTGTGTTAAAGTTCTGATTCCCCGGATCTTCTCTTTCAGGGCTATATGCCACATAAAAATCTGTTCCGGCCTTTAAACCACTATTTTTCTCTAATATTTTGATGATCAATTCATCAGTAGTTCCAGGCCAAGTGGTTGATTCTAATATAACAAGCTGCCCTTCTCGTAAATGCTTCGAAATTACTTCAGTTGTTTGCTCAACGAACCTCATATCAGGTTCACGATGATTGTCAAGCGGAGTAGGCACACACATTAAGAGCGCATCTGCCTCGGGTAAGCGATCAAAATCAGTTGTAGCATCACAAATTTTTGACTCTGCAAGGATCTGCATTTTATCCTTACCAAGATGCTTTATGTATGGAATTCCATTATTGATACAATCAACCTTTTTCTTGTCTATATCAAACCCTAAAACCGGCATTTGTTCTTGATGGAATGTCCACATCAGGGGTAAGCCAACATAACCCAGCCCGATTATGCCAACGGTATACTCTTTATTTTTAATCTGATCAAGTAGTTTCTCTAAATTCATTAATACATGTTTACTTTAAAATATTCAGATCAGAAATATACGGTTCAATAGGTTTATGAGAAACCTGTTTCTTACCAGTTTTAGGAATAATAAGTCTGCAGGTTTTTAAAGAGGTGGGGAAAGTAATTCTTACAACTCTTGATTGGCCATTTCACGTATGCTCGACTGAACTTTCTCTCTGTGATCCTCTCCATTTGTATTAAACTCGTAAGTAGGTACTAGCTGTTTAATAATAGGCCTCAGTGACTCGTGATCTGATGATCTGACAGTTTCGTTTAGTTTTCTGAGTATTGTACTAAGCTCTTTGTTGTCAATAGATTTTCTGCAAATTGCCTTGTAGATCAATTCGTGCTCGGTTTTTTCTACACCTTCTTCTGCCTGAAGTAACTCTTCAAACATTTTTTCACCGGGTCGTAAACCGGTAAATTCAATTGGAATTTCTTTATATGGCTCTAAACCATGTAAACGAATAAGCTGCTCAGCCATATCAAGAATTTTTACAGGCTCTCCCATATCAAGTACAAATACTTCACCCCCATCTCCCATTTCTGCAGCCTGCATAACCAAAAGAACTGATTCCGGTATGGTCATGAAGTATCGCTTTACTTCTTTATGAGTAATGGTAACCGGCCCCCCATTTCTGATTTGATCGATAAATATGGGCACAACAGATCCTCGCGAACCTAAAACATTACCAAACCGAACAGAGATAAATTTTGTAACACAAAGGTCGTTATACGATAGGCAAATTTCTTCTGCAATTCGCTTAGTTGCACCCATTACGTTTGTTGGGTTAACTGCCTTATCGGTTGATACCAAAACAAATCGATCAACTTCATGTGAGCATGCCAGTTTAGCAAGTATTTTTGTTCCTTCAACATTTACTTTAATAGCTTCATCCGGAAAACTCTCCATCATTGGTACATGTTTGTACGCAGCTGCGTGGAATATTACATCCGGTTTTTCACCTTCAAGCAGCTTATCCATTCGGTCTTTATCGAGAATATTTGCAACACATGGAATTACTTCCGTATCTGAATTCTCAAACTCTTTTATGATGTAAAACACTTCCGTTTCATCAATGTCCAGTGCTATGATTTTTTTTGGGCTAAGCTTTGAACATTGGCGTACAATTTCACGGCCAATTGAGCCGCCTGCACCCGTAATTAAAACTGTTTTATCCGACAAGCTTGATCGTATCAGATCGATATTAATCCTTGCAGGTTCGCGCCCCAGAATATCTTCAATACTAATTTCACGAATATTTCTTACCCCAACCGGATCATCAGAAAGCAGATGAAAAGATGGGAGAACTTTAACTTTTAGAGTAGGAGAAATTTGTTTGACACGCTCAATAACAGCTTTTAAATCGGGTTTTGGAAGAGAAGGAATAGCAATGATTAGCTCATCAACATCACTGTATCTGAGAAATTGGAACATTCTGCGGCGGTCACCTTTTATGGGTACGCCATGCATGGATAAACCGTGCAGTTTTTCAAGATCATCAAAAATCGCAATGATATTCAGGTTCCAGTGCCTGTGGCGGGTGATATCTCTCATGATTTGATCGCCGGCATTTCCGGCTCCAAAAATAATTGCACGTTTTTTAAGCTGTGGTTTTTTAATAACTTCACGGCTCATTCTTTTGCTAATCCGAAATCCTCCTACATAAAGAATACTCTGTAAAAAAACGAGAATTGAAAATGAGAGATGAAACCCGGTAACATTACCCGTAATGTAGAGTACTCCTACATAGACAAGAGCTGCAAGAGCCAGTGAATTTACAATCATCATTAATTCACGCAGGCTTGTAAAACGCCAGCTTACCTGATACATCTTAAACACACCCAGAAAGAGAAGAGATACTACTATGATTGCAATTGTACTTTCTAATGGAAAATTAATGCCCGATTCTGAGACAGATCGGATGATCAGATAAGAAAAGAGGGATGCGGTGAATATAGCCAATGCGTCGCCTGCAATAAAGAATATGGCGCGTGATAGGTAATTTTTTAACAAATTCATCTGCTCAAGTTAAACAGTTGCAGTGTATAACCACAAACTATCATTAATTTCATCGAATCACGGGAATATAGTAAATAGAATGACAATTTGTACGCAGTTCGATTTTTTTATGTGATAAACTATTACCGAAATATAATGTTTCAGGAAGGAGAGCTGTGTAAAAGTATGTTCAGATTGATTGTGAACACTCAAGCTCCGAAAGAGCTGAGTTAACTATTCAGTTTTTTATCACTGTCAGACATCAACACAACCGCGGCAAATAGCAGTGAAAATAAGATTAGCAAAACTACTAAAATCCACTGAAAAGTGTGTGATCCATACACAAACAAAAGAGCGATTAAGAGGCTTAAGAGCGAGAAAAGTAAATAAATAAATGATATGGAATGGTGCTTCCAGCCACCAATATTCATTTTTTGATATAAATGAGAGCGATGAGCTTGAAATATATTCTCTCTGCTGTATAATCTGCGAAAAATGGTGAAGGCTCCATCAAAAAGGAAGGGCCAAAGCAACAACCCTCCTATCCAAACAGCCATACCTATTGATAGTGAATCAACTGTGGCGGCCGCCAGGAATGGCATAGCTCCAAAAACAAACCCAAGGAAAAGACTGCCCGCATCGCCCATAAATATTTTTGCAGGCGACCAGTTAAACAGTAAAAACGATGCTACACCACAAAATAAAAAAACATTAAATGCCAGTAATGATGGCTGATCCCAAAAAAAAGCGAACACAATCCAGCCTGCCGATGCAGAGAGCGCCTGTACTGAAGCAATTCCATCCACTCCATCCATGAAATTATAAATGTTGGTGTTGCCGGTAATCCAAATTAAGCCGGGTAGTAGTCCAATTAAGCCGAGATGAATAACAGTGCCATTTGGTAAATAAACAGACGAAAAATTCTGTATGGCCAGTAAGACGATGACTGCGGAAAATAACTGAACAGAAAACCGAACACGTTTTGAGAGATCATTTTTATCATCAAACCATCCAAGAATCGCTACAAAAAGTGCAGCTACAGTTAAGACCAGTAAATCTGCATGGTTTCCAATTCCTGTAATAACTGAATAGATCAACGTTCCTAAAATTGTAAACATTACAAAACCCACACCACCCCCCCGAGGAGTTGGCACTTCGTGTGAACTTCTTTCAGTAGGATAGTCCGTAATTCGCTTTACTTTAGCATAACGGATAAACCATCTGGTAAAAAAATAATTTGTGATAAGAATTGCCGCAGCTAAAATCAGCAATGTAAAGTCTATCAAACCAATACCCGTATCCATTCAGTTAATGTGCTGCCTTTCTAAAGGATTCTAAAGTAATGGTTTTCTACTTCTTTTTCTTCATTTCATTCATGTAAATGAGTGAAATTCAAAAATTATTTCTATACGGTATATTCTTTGGCCCGATAGTTTATTTATTTGATGACGGGCAATATTTTGAATCTATAATAAAATGGCTCCCGATCAAGAGAGCCATTTTGCCGTTATTTGATTGTAATTTGTACGCTTTGGAATATTCAATGATAAATATTGTTCTTTACCCCTGTGTTATTAGAGTGTTAAATAATGGGTTTTATTAATTCTGAGGATTATGCTGCCCAAAGCTTTCCTTTCCAAATGATAACCTTTACCCGTATTTTGTCATTGAATTAACAATCTTAATTTTATTTACAATTATGCCAGATATACACCACGGCATGCGTTTCTTTAGCAGAAAATTGATCAAACCTGAAGATCTGAATGCACACGGAACACTTTTCGGCGGCTCAGTTCTTGCATGGATTGATGAAGAAGCTGCCATTTACGTAATTTGTCAGCTTGGAAAGAGTAATATTGCAACAAAATTTATGTCTGAAATTGATTTTGTTCATTCAGCAAAACTTGGTGATATTATCGAGATAGGTATGGAAACGGTTAATTTTGGTACTACTTCTATCACAGTTAAGTGCGAAGTGCGGCAGAAATTTACACGAAAACCAATAATCAGAATTGATAAAATCGTATTTGTGCATCTTGATGCTGAAGGCAGGCCAACACCGCATGGAATATCAGAACCGGTAAATGAATAAAATGGATACAAATAAACCGCTTGTTAACAGGCAATTGATTGTTGATTTGCTATACGGAGATGAAGCATACGTAAAAGAGTTTGCAGAAGCTTCTGTTGGTTCTTTTTCAGAATTTAATCAACATTTCAGAGAAGCACTTTTAGAGAACGATGAAATGAAATTGAGAAATGCCGGACATAAAATTAAACCGGTTGCTCAAATGATGCATCTGGATCATATTCTGGATATGTATGAAAAATCAAAAGAGTATATTGCAAATCCTGAAATGGATCAGGAAATGAAAAAGCTTATCAAAGAGATGGATAGTTATTGCAAGAAGCTGCTTGATGAATTAAAAAAGCTTAACTGACGCTACTCAAAACCACCTCTAATTTTAATCAAGTACTATTCACGTGAAAAAAATTTTAGTTACCGGAGGAACCGGTTTTATTGGCAGCCACACAGTATTAGAACTTTTAGAAAATGAATATCAGGTAGTGGTGATGGACAACCTGAGAAATAGTAAAAAAGAATCTCTAAAAAGAGTTGAAAGCCTGACGGGCAAAAGTGCAGAATTTTACAAGGCAGATTTACTTGATAAACCTGCACTTTCCAGGCTCTTTGCTGAACATAAATTTGATGGTGTAATCCATTTTGCAGGATTAAAAGCTGTGGGTGAATCCGTTGAAAAACCTCTTTTATATTATACCAATAACGTTACAGGTACTCTTAATCTTTGTGAGATAATGCAGCTGTACGATGTTAAAAATCTGGTTTTCAGTTCATCGGCAACGGTTTATGGAAATCCTGATCAATCACCACTAAAAGAGAATAGCTCTCTCAGCGCTGTTAACCCTTATGGGCAAACAAAACTCACCATAGAATTTATCCTCAAGGACTTGCATGATGCCGATCCTGCATGGAATATTGCTTGCCTAAGGTATTTCAATCCCGTAGGGGCCCATAAAAGCGGAGATATTGGAGAAGACCCGAATGGAATTCCCAATAATCTGATGCCATACATAACACAGGTTGCCGTGGGAAAACTTGAAAAACTAAGCATATTTGGGAATGATTACCCAACACCCGATGGTACAGGTGTACGCGACTATATCCATGTTGCAGATCTTGCAAATGGGCATCTCAAAGCGCTTGAAAAGCTTCAGAGCAGCCCAGGATTGGTTACCTACAATCTTGGTACCGGCAAAGGTTCCAGTGTTCTTGAAGTGGTTCATGCATTTGAAAAAGCAAACGGCGTGAACATTCCCTATCAGTTTGCCCCCCGAAGGCCGGGAGATGCTTCAATATGTTACGCTGATGTATCTAAAGCTGAACAAGAACTTAACTGGAAAGCCCGCCATAACCTTGAAGAGATGTGCCGGGATGCCTGGAACTGGCAGACGAAAAATCCGAACGGTTTTTAGACAATTGTAAATCTGTACCTTTTTATACGGTAAACGTCTGATCCGGCTTCATAGCCAAAACCGTTTCAGCCATCAAAGTGATCAGATTTTCAAGATCCTTGAGCGAAGCTGTCTCAACTGGTGAATGCATATATCGAAGCGGAAGCGAAACCAGGGCACTCGGTATTCCCGTTCGCTGGAAAAAAATACTGTCAGTATCTGTTCCTGTCCGGATACTTGTTGCCTCATGCTGAATTTCAATTTTCTTCTCTGACGCAACATTTTCAATCAATTCTACAAGTGCGATATGGTTCGCTCCACCATGCTGAACCGTAGGTCCTTCACCCAATTTTACTGCTCCATGCTCCTTTTGATTGATCCCGGGGGTATCTGTAGCATGTGTTACGTCTGTTACGATTGCAGCATCGGGCATGTGACGATAAGCCATCATTCGGGCACCAAAACCGCCAATTTCTTCTTGCACTGAATTAAGTACGAGTACATTCACCTTCAGATCTTTTTTGTTTTTTTTGATGAGTTTCATTGCCTGAGCTATTGCAAAACCACCAATTCGATTATCCAGTGCCCTACCGGTTATAATTTCATCGTTCAGAATTTCAAACTCATCGGTAAAGGTAACGGGATCACCAATTTGCACCAGTTTCAGCGCTTCTTCCTTCGATGAAACTCCTATATCAACGAAAATATCTTTCCATGCCGGCTGTTTTCCACCACCATTTTTCGTGTCCTGAAGATGGATAGCAGTATTGCCAATAACACCACTCACACGCCCTTTCTTATTGAAAATATTTACACGTTTTGCCCTGGCAATGGTTGAATCACTCCCCCCGAGTTTATTCAATGTAACAAATCCATCATCAGAAATGTGCTGAACCACCATACCAATTTCATCAGCATGGGCCTCCAGCATTATTGTGGGCACATCACCACTTACGGTAAGTCGAGCCAGTGCAGAACCATAAGCATCCGATTCGGTTTTATCGGAATAGGCTGAAATGTACTCCTTCCAGATTTTTTGACCCTCAGCCTCATAACCGGTTGGGCTTGGAGTTGATATTAATTTTTCAAGAAATTCAAGAGAAGCGGTATCTAACATTGGTATATATTTTTTAAAAATTTGAATCTGAATATACACATCATAACGGTCAAATCGGCAAACAGAAACAGATTTTGAGTTAATTACTCCCTATTTCTCATTACCTTTCCACTCAACAAAATTTAGTTTCTATTATGGATAAACCCGTTTACCATCCCGATACCTTTTTTAACTGGACGGAAATTAAAGTCCGCTTTCGGGACCTCGATCCTCTTAAGCATGTGAATAACTCCGTTTTTAACTCTTATTTTGAGGAGGCCCGTATAAATTTTATTGGGCAAATTCCGGAATTTGATAATTCTATGCAGCAAGGCAACTCTTTTGTGCTGGTTCACATATCAATAGACTACATCAAACCAATTTTTTTCGGAGATACAGTTTTGGTTGGCAGTTCGATATCAGAATTTGGCAACAGCAGTGTAAATGGTTTCCAGGCAATCTATTCAAATGATACAAAAGAACTTAAGGCAGTTGCAAAATCAACGGGTGTTTGGTTCGATTTAAACAAAAATCGTCCCTCTCGATTACCTGAGATCAAACAGCCGGAAAGATATCTATACAAAGGCTGATTATGGATAAAAGCAGTCAATACAAAATTTTCAGTGATCCTGTACACGGTTTCATCACCATTCCGAAAGGTATTATTCTCAAACTGATTGACCATCCTTTTGTTCAGCGCTTGAGAAGAATACGGCAGCTTGGCCTTGGTTATCTTGTGTTTCCCGCGGCTGAACATTCTCGTTTTTCACACGCATTGGGAGCTATGGAGCTTGGCCAGAGGGTGCTGAAAAATCTCAAAGAGAAGGATACAACCATCAGTGAAGCTGAAGTTAAAGGTACCTTAATTGCAATTCTTCTGCACGATGCCGGTCACGGCCCTCTCTCCCATACACTTGAGCATACGCTTATCGAAGATTTCAACCATGAAATGATGAGCTTAAGAGTGATGGAGGCGTTAAACCGGGAATTTGATGGAGAACTCTCAACGGCCATTGAAATTTTCACCAACCAGTATCCAAAAAAGTTTTTACACCAGCTTATATCTTCTCAGCTTGACATGGACCGGTTAGATTATCTGAAACGAGATAGTTTTTTCACCGGGGTATCAGAAGGATCTGTAGGAATAAACCGGATTTTGAAAACAATGCGTGTTTTCAATGGCAACGTAGTGATCGAAAAAAAAGGCATCTATGCCATTGAAAACTATATCCTATCGCGCCGGTTAATGTATATGCAGGTTTATCTTCATAAAACCGTTCTGAGTGCAGATACATTACTCCGAAAAATCTTTGAACGGGTACAATTTCTTGTCAGTTCAGGCGAAAAAGTCTCAATTCCTTCACCAGCGCTGAAATATTTCATCACCCGAAGTCCATCATCGAAAAAAGTGATTAGCGAAGCTATGATGAACCATTATCTGGCGATGGATGATCATGACGTGTTCATCTGTATTAAAAGCTGGCAGACGAGTAAGGATATCATATTATCCGATTTGGCTGATCGTTTTCTAAACAGACGATTGTACCGAACCCGTTTTGCTGATTTGAAAACACGTGATGCTTTGGCTGAGGATATTCATAAAAGAACACGCAGCTTTTTAAAGAAAAGTGGGCTTCCTCACGATGATCATACAACAAAATATTACTATGATGTTAACGAGAGTTATAGTGAGGCATATAAATATGAGAATGAGAGCATTTGGATACTGGATGATGAGCAGAAAGCAATCGAGTTTTCAAAAGCAGCTGATACAAAACACATCATCGCACTAACAACACCGGTGGTTAAACCCTATTTGGTTCATCTAAAAGAGCTTACTCTTTAGAAATTCTTTCATATTTCACAAACGTAAACTCCGGGTGATCTTCTCTCCAGATCTCATACCAGATTGTACCAATATCATCTCGGTAATCAACTAGATACGTATCCCCATCGTATTCGTTCTTTATTTGTGTTATGATTAATTCATCAGCAAGATCAATGGTCTGTTTATAGATATTTCCACCACCAATAACGAAGACTTTTTCCTGATCTTTCAGGTAGTGTAATGCTCCATCAATATTGGAGAAGGTCTTTACGTGATTGTAAATCTTCGATCGGCTTAAAACCACATTCTCACGCCCCGGTAATGGCTTTTCGTTTAGTTCTTCAAAAACAACACGCCCCATTAAAATGGGATATCCCATTGTTGTCCGTTTAAAAAACTTTAAATCTTCACTATAATGCCAGGGTAACTCACCATCTTTGCCAATCACCATGTTTGGGTCGTGTGCTGCAATTATGCTCAACTTCATACAGCAACAGGAAAACGGATTACCGGTGCGGGGTCATAATCTTTCAGTTGAAAATCTTCAAATGTAAGCTCATCAACTGGCTTTTTGGAAATTTGAAGAGTGGGTAATTCTTTTGGTTCTCTTTTAAGTTGCTCTTTCAAACCATCTACATGATTTTCATAGATATGCGCATCTACAATAGTGTGA
The DNA here is from genome assembly GCA_020832415.1 of Balneolaceae bacterium. GTDB lineage: Bacteria > Bacteroidota > Rhodothermia > Balneolales > Balneolaceae > Rhodohalobacter. The sequence continues at coordinate 23,573 of JAFIES010000010.1, forward strand.
GCAAACACACCGGGTTTCAGATCAACTTCTTGTGCAACTGCCATCAATAAGGCCGAGTAACAAGCCAGATTAAATGGAATTCCTAAAGCAATATCACCCGATCGCTGTGTGAGATGCAGGTTTAACTTTCCATTAGCCACATTAAATATGTACATGAGGTGGCAGGGTGGTAAACCCATCTCCCCAAGCAGACCCGGGTGCCAGGCTGAAACAACAATACGGCGGCTGTTTGGATTGGTTTTTAACATATGGATGGCATTTTGAACCTGATCAAACTCTTCGTAGGCCCAGTTTTTCTCGCCATTACTTCCAAGGGGTTTATACACGGAGCCATCATCGGCTTTTGCCATGGGGAATCTTCGCCAGAGAACCGGGTAAATGGGACCAACATACCCGTCTTCATCGGCCCATGCATCCCAGATATGCACATCATTTTCGTCTCTGAGCCATTTAATGTGATCTTCTCCCCGCAGGTACCAGAGCAGCTCCATGATTACGGACTTAAAAAAAACTTTTTTTGTGGTTAGCAGCGGGAAACCTTCAGCAAGATCTACTTTATAGAATTCTGAAAAATTCGACAGGGTTCTGACTCCTGTTCGGTTTTCTTTCCAAACACCGTTATCTAAAACATTTTGGACTAAATCGAGGTAAGCTTTCATAGATGCTATTTTGAATTTACTTAAAGAACAACTCCGGTTAATAAGAATACCGCCACTGAAAAATAGATAAAAATACCCGTCACATCTACCAGGGTGGCCACAAAAGGTGCAGATGTAACAGCAGGATCAAAGCCCAATTTCGACATAATAAATGGAAGCATCGATCCGCTCATGTTTCCAAAAAGTACAACTCCCACTAAACTGGTACCTACAGTTAGTGCCTGTAAGCCTAATGCAAGGGTAAATGGATCGCCGCGAAGAACCATCCAAAAACCAATTACAATTGTACCCAAAATCCCAAGAATAGAGCCTAAAAAAAGTCCGGATAAAAGCTCTCTACCTAACACTCTTTTCCAGTCACTTAGCTTCAGATCATCTGTTGAAATAGAACGAATAATAAGTGTTGCCGCCTGAGAGCCGGAGTTACCACCACTGGAAATAATCATGGGGATGAAAAGTGCCAATATTGCAGCAGCTGCAAGTGTATCTTCATACCCTGCCATTGCCGTTACGGTAAACATCTGTCCCATAAACAGCAAGATCAACCATCCAATTCTCTTTGTAACCATTTGAGTAACCGGTGTCTCTGAATAGTTTTTATCAAGAGCGCTCATACCGGCCATCAATTGCATATCCTCCGTGGTCTCTTCCTGGGCGATATCCAACACATCATCAACGGTGACAATACCAACAAGAATACCTCCGGAATCAACTACTGGGAGTGCAACCCTATCGTATTTACTTAACATTTTTACAGCTTCCTCCTGATCATCAAAAGCGCTTAAAGCCTCAAATGTGCTGTCCATAATATCCGTAATTTTTGTATCCGGTTCGGCCAGGATAAGCTGATTCAGGCGAAGGTCATCAATTAACTTCTCGTCTTCATCCACCACATAAATTACGTTGAGTGTCTCTGCATTTCTTCCAAATTTGCGTATATGCTCAAAACTTTTGAGTACAGTCCAGTCCTCTTTTATTCGTACATAGTTCGTGGTCATTATCCGGCCAACACTCTCTGCAGGATAACCCAGCAATCGCCTAACCTGGGCAATGTTATCGGGGTCCATCGAGTTGAGCATTTTCTGAGTCAGATCGCCCGGCAGCTCTTCCATTAAAGCAACTCTCTCATCCGGCTCAAGATTGTTCATAACGTCGCTGAGCTGCTGCCTGCTGAATACTTCAAGCAGTTCTGCTCCTTTTGACGAACTCAAATAGCTAAATACATCAGCTGCTTTACTTTTTTTGAGCAGCCTGAAGATAACAACCGCAACCTGGGGCTCTAACTCCTCAAGCATTTCTGCAATATCTACTGCGGGAACATCTTCAAGGGCGTCCTTAATGGTTATCCACTCTTTTTTTTGGATAAGCTCATCAATTTCCGGTTTTAGTAAATGTGCAATCATTGAGGAACCGTATAACTACGAATTGGATTTGCGAAACAGCAACAGAAGTTATAAAAATTTTTAAGCAGGGTTAAATAATAAATTAACTTATCAGTCTGCAATATCAACTTTTTGCAGAGCTGCTTTTGCTGCTTGTTGTTCCGCCTGTTTTTTACTTTTACCGGTACCTTCGCCCATCATTTTATTTTCGATAAAGACAGCTACATGAAATGTTTTATTATGCCCGGGACCATGTTCTGAGAGCACTGTGTATCTGGGAAGTTTCAGCTTTTGTGATTGAGAGTACTCCATCAACACACTCTTATAGTTGTCTATGTGATTTACAACCTCTTCAAGATCGAGAAGTGTATCAATATTATTTTGCACAAATAGATACGCTTTTTCGTAACCGGCTGAAATATAAATAGCGGCTATGAGCGACTCATACACATCTGCAAGTACGCTTTTCGAAAATTCAATACCCTGCCCCGCGGCCCTGTCCCCTATTTCAAGGTATTCGTTTAGGTTGAGCTTTTGAGCCAGTTCGAAGAGTGTATCACCCCGAACTATTTTTGCACGTAATTTGGTGAGAAACCCTTCATTTTCAGTCGGGAATTTTTCAAAAAGTATTTCAGTCACAATCAGATCCAGAACGGCATCACCAAGAAATTCGAGTCGTTCATAGGTTTCGAACGATTCAAACTTTTCATTATCCACTATTGATCTATGACGAAGAGCCTTCTCAAAGATTTTGTAATGTTCTGTGGGTATTACAAAACCGAGTTTCTCTCCAAGGTGTTTAAATCGCGCTGATTGAGGTATGATTTTTGAATCAGATTCAATTCGAAGCCATCTCTTGAATCGTTCAATCATCCTTTATTTTTCAAATTTCTTAAATATCAGTGCTGTATTGTGGCCGCCAAAACCGAATGCATTGTTCATTGCGTAGGTAATATCTCTCTCAACCGGTTTGTTTGGCGTATAGTTAAGATCGCACTCAGGGTCCGGGGTTTCCTGATTAATGGTGGGCGGAATGGTACTATGATAAATCGCAAGCAGTGTGGCAATAGCCTCTGCAGCGCCGGCAGCCCCAAGCATATGTCCGGTCATAGATTTTGTTGAATTCAAATTGATATCATAAGCATGCTTACCGAAAACTTTCTTTATGGAGTTTGTTTCGGCAATATCGCCCAATGGAGTTGAAGTGCCATGCATGTTGATGTGCTCTATATCATTTGAGGTGATCCCTGCCATTTTTAATGCGTTATTCATCGCAAGAATTACTCCATTTCCATCGGGATCGGGAGCTGTAATATGGTAAGCATCAGCAGAAAAGCCGTAACCTACAATTTCGCCATAAATCCGGGCACCCCTTTCAAGGGCAGAATCGAGCGATTCAAGAATAAACATTGCGGAGCCTTCTCCCAATACAAATCCATCACGGTCTTTATCAAAAGGCCTTGATGCCTTTTCAGGATCCTCATTTCGCCTGGAAAGCGCTCTCATTGAAGAAAATCCGGCAATACCTATACGCCAAACAGGAGACTCCGTACCACCGCAAACAGCGATGTCAGAATGACCATAGCGAATATTATCGAATGCAAGACCAATATTGTGTGATCCGGTTGCACATGCTGAAACGGCACAGTAGTTAGCACCTCTGAACCCGTACTTTATAGAAATATGCCCGGCCGGAATATCAGGAATGAGCATAGGAATGAAAAAAGGATTCACTCCGCGCGATCCATTCTCATGAAGTGAAATAGATTGCTCATAAAATGTATTCATGCCACCAATACCTGTACCAACAATAACCGCTACCCGATCTTTATTTATAGAATCGAGATCAATTTTACTGTCTTTAATCGCTTCTTCAGCAGTAATTAAGGCATACTGTGTTACAGGGTCGAGGCGTCTTGCTTCTTTTCTGTCGAAATAGTCATTAGAGTCGTAATTCTCTATTTGCCCGGCGAATTTTGTAGGCAGATCATCCACATCAAAATGTGTAATCGGGCGCACCCCACTCTTGCCTGA
>JAFIES010000061.1 GCA_020832415.1 Balneolaceae bacterium
AAATGTATATGATTAAGACAATTGAACTCAGTGAACACTGGCAAACTACAAGTTCAAATCGATAAAAATTTTAACAGCACTTAACTCATTGACCGGTAATTAGTTAAAAGAAATTGCAAATTGCTTAACCGGACACTACTGAAATGAGATGATAAATGTGTAAACCAAATTAATATTCTTGTAACAATAGAGGCTTCTTCAAAACATAGATTTATCTGTGACATTAATACTAACTCAATTAAAGATAACAATGGATAAGCACAATCAAGATCACAAGAAAAAGAATCGTGATAACAAGTCTCCTGGAGACGTGAACAGGGATAAAGATTCCAAAAATCCACAAAGAAAATCAGAAGCTGATAAAGCCTAAGAATAACTTCTTTGATTCTATATTAGATATGGGCCTTTGAGAAATCAAAGGCCCATTTTTTTGGTCTGTTATATATGATCTTAAATATTTATCCAGCTATCTGATGTCTTCGTTTTTTTTCAATTAATCCCTAAACCTGTGATATATGTAACCTTGCTTTCAGTCCGTGTAATGTTTCAATAACCAAATATGCACATTTTAGAATTGTACCGGAAAGGAAATGAACTCTGGCTGAATATGAGGGGTGAGTTCAAAGTACTGCAATTGTAATTCAGAGTTATTGGTACTGATGTATAATAAATCAGTTTTATCTGATAAGAGAGCAAAAAGTGAAATCTAATAATTACATGCGAGTCATAAATGGGATCTAACAACACATCAGAAGATTTAAGATTTTCGGGCGAAGAAACAGAAGGAAAAGGTAAACCGGTTTTCATTACAAACAGCCCGGTAATGCTGGATCTCTATCACAAAATTCAGTTAATCGCTAAAACCAAGGCCACGGTATTAATTACAGGTGAGAACGGAACAGGCAAAGAAATTTTTGCAAAGCTTCTGCACTATCACAGTAAAAAAAGAAGCAAACCGATGATTACGGTTAACTGCGGAGCCATACCAAACGAACTGGTTGAAAGTGAACTTTTGGGCCACGAAAAAGGGGCATTTACCGGTGCAATTTCCCAAAAAATGGGTTGTTTTGAAATGGCCGACAAAAGCACACTTTTCCTTGATGAGATTGGTGAAATGTCTTTAAATGCACAAGTGAAATTGTTGAGGGCGGTAGAAGTTGGGGTTTTCAGAAGAGTAGGGGGCAAGCAAGAAATAAAAGTTGATGTCAGCTTGATTTCAGCGACAAATAAAATTTTGATTGACCAGGTGAAAGCGGGCAGTTTTCGTGAGGATCTGTTTTATCGCTTAAATGTTATCGAACTATATATTCCACCGTTGAGGCACCGAAAAGAAGATATTCCTCTGCTGGCTGAATTCTATAAAAACGTCTATTGTGATATTTATAACCTGCAGGATGTGACGTTTTCTGATGAGACAAATGCAATTTTTCAAAACTATGACTGGCCGGGAAATGTACGAGAGCTAAAAAATACGATAGAACGAAGCATTGTTCTACTTGAAGGAAATTCAATTACCGCAGACATGTTGCCGGTTTCGATCTCAAAAGTGAGTTCAAAAAATATCGATGAGTATAGAAATAACTCAAATGGATTTATGCATATACCCGTTGGTACCAGTTTAGACGAAATTGAACGCCGGGCAATTAAAGAAACACTGCTTTCTGTTGATAATAATAAAACCGAGGCAGCAAAACTTTTGGGTTTTGCCCGAAAAACACTTCACAATAAACTGGATAAGTATGATTCTGAAAATTACAGCAGAGTATAAAATAGAAAAGCCGAGCCCGAATTAACGGACCCGGCTGTAGTACCCCTGAAGAATTCTTTTAAACTTACTTCAAACGCTTCATGTTGGTTACATGATTTTTGAACTTGTTGTAATGCCTTGTGTCTGCACGCCCTCCGGGATGACAAATATTCCCGCCAAACTCCCAGCATTTTGTACCATCGGCAACAAGCTGCCATAGTAAATTACCATCGAGTTTTATCTCTTCTGCATGCTTATAGAGAGCATCGTACATTTGATGTACTCGGTTATCTCCCCAACCGGCCAGCCCAAATTCACCGAGATAAAATGGCTTGCCAACATTTTGTGCTATCTTTTGATGGTCGCTCAGCCAGGCACGCTGAGCTTTCAGCATATTATTATTTACCGTAGAACCAAATCCAAATTCACCGGGATACCAGTGCGCACTTCCAAAATCAATTTCGGGAATAGAGGTATTGGCTATGTAGCTTGTTCCTTCGTTGGCCCGAAGCGCATACGTATTACTATATTGATTAACAGAGTACTGCGATGGTGTACCTTCATCAAACCCTTCTTCACCGGTTGAAACCAGGTGGTTCTTGTCAATGGACTTGATATGCCGTGCAATGTCCCGGTACCAGTTACGCATTACATTATGGTGCTGGCCCCGGTTTCTGCCTTCGTTCATTATTTGCCATGCAAAAATAGCGGGCTCATCTTTGTAGGCTACGCCGGTTACTGTATTCACACGGTTCAGCAGCATAGAGATGTAATCTTTAAACCATTTTTGAGTTTGGTTGTTGTTTATGAAGAAGTCCATATTTGTGGATGGATTGGAGGCTCCGGCCCACGTGTTGTACTGGCAAACACCACCAAGTTCATCCCAATAATTAACAAAGGGTATGATAAACTTGATGCCTCTGTCTTTACCTTTGGCAATAACTCTGTCCAGATCGCGCAGGGCGGATTCACTGTACACTCCGGGGGAGGTTTGGATTACGTTTTCGCTGGAATCATTTTTGCTATACCCACAATCATAGCCATCATAAAATCCCCACATACGAACCACGGTGATACCGGTATCTTGGAACAGATCCAGAGCACGATCTACCACTCCTGGATTTAGTTTTTCGTAATTGGGGAGGTAGTATGCGTTGGTTCCTGCAAAGCGAAGAATTTCACCATTCAGAACAAAATTGGCATTATGAGTGCTTACAAATGAACCAGATGATGGTGGCGGAAGTGGAGGCGGTGTGCCTGTATTATCGATATCATTTTTAAAGCCTGTAGTAAATGTCCTTACCTCAGACCATGCGTTTTCATTTCCAGCTATTTTTACACGCCAGTAGTATTTTTTTTGATGAACCAAGCCACTTGGCTTATACGAGGTGCCAGTAACTGTTTTTTTCTGAAGAACAGAATTGAAAGAACTATTATCAGAAAGCTGATATTCATACTTACTCACGCCCTTCAACTCTTTCCAGGAAAACTTCAGATTTGTTGATACTTTGTCGGCATTATTTTCCGGCAAAAGAAGCGATAGTTTTGTAATTGAGGCTGTCTCAACCTCATCTGTTTTAAAACTTCGAACCTTAGACCAGGGACCGGAATTCTTCTTGTTCTTTTTTATCGGATATATCTTCCAATAATAGGTTGTGTTTTGGGAAAGAGACCGGGCTTTAAATGAAGTACCTGGCACAGTTGTATCGATTATTGTCTTATCAAATGTTTTTGACTTGGAAATCATTATTTGATACGATGTAGCACCATCTATTTCCTTCCACTTTAGTTTGGCTTCAACTGACTGATTTACTGAACTATCAATGGGTGATGTAATCTCTGTTAATAATTCTGATTCTGTTTCTGTTTCGGCAACATCCGGAGAAACAGTGTCACATTTAGTTAAAATTATCAGCACAAGAACTGCTGATAATACCAGTTTCATTAATTTCATATTGACAATAGTTTGAATTCAGCTCTCTAAAAGCAGGTATTTTAAGATTTGTCATAATTAGATTTGGACTCTCTATTTTAGGACTATCTATGAATCCGGCAGCTTCAAATTGGAGCGTTTTAATTTTGTTTATAGAAGAGGTTGTAAAAAATAGGGTTAAAGATTGATGATTTTCATGAATTACAGAGGGTATTTCTCCTGCGTCTTAGGATCTAATTTACCCCTGATTTCGAATATAAATTGCTCCCTGGATCTGTGTTCATGCATCTATAACCTGGCATAGCCATATTATAGAAATGCAAATTGACCCTGATGGAGTGATGCTTAAAAGCATGAAAAAAATGATAAAAAAACTATTAACTAAAACTGTTGCATTTGTTTTAGAACTAAAAATAATATTGAACGCAAGATTGTAATGTAGATTAGAGATGAAAAGAGATTTATTTTATGTGCTCTCTTTAATGCAAGTTTCAATATTGCCGAGTCGAACTAATTGTTAGCAATGAATTTGATGAGATGAAATAAATTAATTATTTCCGAGGTTTCAGCTACCTCACAGTGGAAGCAACACAAGAAGGCAATTTAGAGCAGAATAAAATGATTATATAAAACATCAGTAGTGTCCAATTGTTAGTCAAAGAGTACCAATTGGTTACGGTTATGGGTCTCTAATTGTGTGAGTGTTTTGTCAGAAAATAGCTGTTTAAGCGTCATACGCTCTAATATGGCTACACTTAATACTTGCATCATCGT
>JAFIES010000063.1 GCA_020832415.1 Balneolaceae bacterium
TGGCCACAGAATTTTCAAGCTCAATAATAAGTGTATGATCTTCAAACCGGTGATCTTTTTGAACTTCATTGACTGAGACGGAGTGAATACTCATTCTGGCAGCATCAAAACGAATTTTATCTAATTGATGACTGAGCACACGGGCATTGTAAAGCAGATCCCCTTCAATCATTCCGTTTTCCTGAATGCGTATATCAGCATCGAGATGGGTGAGTTCAACATCAAGTTTTGGATACTTTTCGAAATCCCAGTTTTGAGCTTTAAGCGAAAAGACAACTATAAAACTGAGGATAATAACGCTAATGCAAATTCTCATTGGCAAACTATTCGGAAAAAATGGTTAGTATTTCATTTTTTAATATGGTATTGCAAGATAAGCCATTGCCGGTTTCGATGGTTGGTGTGCCTTGCAGATCTGTAAACGAACCGCCTGCTTCGGTTATTACAGGCATTAGTGCGGCTGCATCCCATAAATTAAGGATAGGATCAATCATAATATCGGCCCTGCCGGTTGCTACCAACATATGACCGTAAGCGTCGCCCCAGGTACGGTGGATCCGGCTTTTTTCAAGTAACCGGCTGAATGGTGTTGAAAATCCATAATCATCAAACGTGTTTACTTCTGTTGAGAGAAATGTAGCATCAGAAAGCTTATCACACGTTCGAACACGGCACATTTCTCCATTCAGTGTGCAACCCAAACCCTCAGCTGCTGAAACCATTTCGCCCGTTGCAGGTGCATAAATCAGCCCAACTTTTGGCTCGTTATTGATCAAAATACCAATCAGTGTAGTGTAAAGCGGTACTCCATGGATAAAACTTTGAGTGCCATCAATGGGATCCAATACCCAAACCACATCACTCTCCTCATTTTCTTTGCCGAACTCCTCACCAATAATTCCATGTTCAGGGAAATGCTCGTTTATCAAATCACGAATAATTCGTTCCGATTCCCTGTCGGCATTGGTAACGGGCGATTGATCTTTTTTGAATTCAAGATCAAATGATTTGTTAAAATAATTGAGGGTGGAATCGCCGCCGGCTTTGCCAAATTCAATGGCGGCAGCAAGAAGTTGTTGCAAATCTATATCCATTCGATGATATTATTACCTGAATTGTGAATATCAAGATACCACTTTCAGCATCGAATCTCAGCCACTGACAGTGAATAAAAATAGGGCGTTGATTAATCCTGAAGAAATTTATGCATCAACCCTTTTGCTTTTAGCAGATCGCGGCTCACCGTGCTGTGAGATACTTCCATAACTTCTGCAATCTGTTCCAGTTTCATCTCACCAAAAAATCGCAATGTCAATACATCCGCAAGTCTCGAATCGATCACTTCCAGTTTTTTCAGGGCCTCGTCGATGTTCAGCAGATCACTTGAGCTCTCTTCGTAATTATTGTACAGCCCATCTAAATAGGTGAGATTTCGCTCACCATCACCACGTTTCTGGGCATTTTTCATGCGTGCATAATCTATCAATAGCTGCCGCATACAGGTTGCTGCCACAGCCATAAAGTGAGCACTATCATTAAAAACAAGCTGATCGCTTGCTTCCATTTTCAGATATACTTCATGAACAAGTTCAGTTTTGGAAATCGTATGGTTTCTCCGTTCGGAAGAGAGTTTGAACCCGGCCAGTTTTTTCAATTCGTTATAAACCTGAGAGTAGACTACTTTGTAGGCATCAGGATCATCAGATAATTTACCGACAAGCTGAGATATTCTTTTCCTTTGTTCCATGAAATAAATTATAATCAGATATTGGCATAATTCTCTATTAGAATGAGGTAATAATTGAACATTTTACCACATATTATGATGAAATGATATCACACAACCTTTCTAAATGTTGGCAACCTTTCAACGCAGCAAACAACTATGAAAGCTGAAAGCTGGAAGAGAATTGAAAAGATTGTTGATGAACTGTTATGCCTCCCCGCCGGGGAGAGACGTGCAGCCGCAGAAGAACGCTGCTCAGCAGACAATGATCTTTTGGATGAAGTTTTAGAGTTTTTGCAATCCATTGAAGAATCTGATCATCTTTTTGAAAATCTCGTTCAATCAAAATCAAAATTTTTAGAACAGTACCAGGCAGATCTTGTTAAACAGAGCGATGAAAACCATTTTATAGGCAGGGTTTTTAACAACTATAAAATAGTGAGCCATATTGAAACAGGTGGCATGGGCGCTGTTTATCTTGCAGAACGTTGCGATGGAACGTTTGATAAGAAGGCTGCAATAAAAATATTAAAACGTGATTTTGTTGTGCCCGGTTCAAAAGAGCACTTTAAACAAGAGATGCAAATACTGGCTAATCTAACCCACCCGGGAATTGCAAAAATCTACGATGGCGGTGTTTATGAAGGCCTTCCTTACATCATTATGGAATATGTTGAGGGAAATTCAATTTTGGATTACTGCAACGAACACAAATGCAGCATTTCTGACAGATTGCGGCTTTTTATCAATGTGCTGGAGATTGTGGAAAATGCACATGCAAATCTTGTAGTCCACAGAGATCTGAAACCGGAAAACATACTTGTTGACAGAAACGGAAAGATAAAAATTCTTGATTTTGGAATATCAAAACTTGAGAAACAAACAGCATTGGAAACCGGTGAACATACCAGGCCCAATTTTCTAACCCCTCTGTTTGCTTCACCTGAACAATTTTCGGGCGGACACGATAACACATTAACCGATATCTATTCTCTTGGTATTCTACTGAATGAGCTCATCAGCGGAACAGTACTATTCAATACTGTGAACAAGCAGTTGAGTGAGATCAAACAGGAAAAGTTATCGGGTGTAAAATTCAAACCTTCAGTGCTATTCAACCAGCTTTCGTATGAGGAGAGAATAAAAATATGTGAACAGAGAAACGTTCAGCCAAAAAGACTCCTGTCCATTTTAAAACATGATATTGACTACATTATTTTAAAAGCAACAGAACCTCTGCAGAAAAACAGATACGCATCTGCGGGTCTCCTGCTCATCGACCTGAAAAAGTATCAGCGCACAAAACCAGTTTCTGCTCGTAAGAGATCTTTAAGTTATGTATCCGGAAAATACATCAAGAGAAATCAAAAACTGATACTTTCTGCGCTTTCCATTTTCATTTTTCTTGCAATAACAGCTTTTCTGACAACATCACAAATTCAGAATGAAAGATTAACCGCCCTCTACGAAAAAGAGAATGCAAATGAGATAACCCTCTTTTTGATGGGTTTATTTGATGCATCCAATCCCATATCAGTTAATGGAGATACTGTTTCTGCAGCGTCCATTCTAAGCATCGGGATGGATAGAATCGAAACGGTAAATAACCTGGAAACGCGGGTAAAACTGCTTGGAGTGATGGGAAATGCATTTAAAAAATTGAGTGAATTTGAAAATGCACGATTTGTACTAAACCGTGCAGCTGAAGAGAGCACAATTGCTTTCGGTTCAGATCATCTTATCACAGCTGATATTTACTACCAGATTGGATCACTTTACATCGAAAATTACACCTGGCAGCATGCGATTCCAAATATTATGCAGGCTTACAATATTTATTCAATTCATCTCCCGGATGAAGATTTACGTATGATCAGCTCACTTTCCAAACTCGGGCGTTCGTATGGTAATTTAGGCTTGAGAGACTCATCGCTCTATTATTCTGAAAAAGCCTATGCCATTCTAAACAACCGCATAACCCCGGAAATGTCTCTTGATGTAATGGATGATTATGCAATGCATCTGACTCTGAAAAATGAGTTCTCTGAAGCTGAAAATGTGTATAAACAGATGGAAGAGTACATCATTAAAAACTTTGGATCTCATGATTACCGTCTCATCTCGATTTATAATCGGCTTGGCTTGTTGTTCAGAAATCAGGAGTTATTTACTGATGCAGAGACCTACTACAAACATGCACTTGAGCTGAGTGAAGTTTTATATGGATTTGACCATCTTACAACTACAAGGATACGTTCTAATCTGGCACCCACACTGGTTTTTCTTGAAAAAATTGAAGAAGCTGAGTCTATATTACACACAAACCTCAAAGCATATCAATCGCGATTTACAGAAAACCACTGGAGAACCGGTTCTGCATACGGAGCCATTGCAAATTTTCTGGCATCTATAGAAAATTTTACTGATTCTCATCACTACTTTGAACAAATGCTCCTCAATTTCCAGAAGAATATTGGCTACGAACACAGCTGGACATCCTATGCAGAAGGTGCGTTTGCAGCGGTTAACAGGCATCTTGGGAATTACGGAGTAGCAGATTCGCTTTACCAAAAAAATATTCAATTTTTAAGGGAGCTCTATCCTGCTTTTACCCCTGATAACCGGAATCAAATTGAGCGAATTATCAACATCTATTCTTCAGACGCTGAAAAATATGAATATGAGATTTCAAATTACCTGTCTCTATTGAATGGTGAGGATTCAGAATCTGTGGATGATTGACTTCACATACTTAAATCCGGCCTGAACTTTTCACCAAAAAGTATCAGCACTCATTGCCAGATTCTTTATCTTCAAACCCCAATTCATCTAACCATTTTTAAAGAAGTATTTTATAAAGCATGACCGATTCCCAGATTTTTCAAAACATTTCCACTTCTCTTTCACTCTCATCAAAGCAGGTGCAAACCGTTGCCAGTTTTATTGATGAAGGTGCCACTATCCCGTTTCTGGCGCGCTATCGCCAGGAGGCTACCGGCGGTCTGGATGAAGAACAGTTGCGTTCTGTGCGCGATCTACTTGAGTTCCACCGCACTCTTGAAGCCAGGAAGAAGACGATCCTCAAAGCCATCAAAGAGCAGGATAAACTGAGCCCGGAGCTCGAGAAAAGCATCATAGAGTGCAAGGATCTGAAAACCCTCGAAGACCTCTATCTTCCCTACAAGAAAAAGAAGAAAACCCGGGGCGATATGGCCAAAGAGAAAGGCCTCGAACCGCTGGCAAGGCTGATCTGGGACCAGGAAATCGAAAAAGGGAATCCGCTCGATTATGCCCGCGAATATGTGGATGAAGAGAAAGAACTGCCCGATGCCGACACAGCCCTTTCCACCTCGCTCGATATCGTTGCTGAATGGGTCAACGAATCGGTGGATGTGCGGGATACGCTGCGTGTAATCATGAGAAACCATGGAGTCATCACGTCAGAAAAAAACCCAACGGTTAAAGAGCGAACCAATTTTGAGGATTATTACGAGTTCAGAAACCGGGTAGCCTACATTAAACCGCATCAGACACTGGCACTAAACCGCGGAGAGCGGGAAAACATACTGTTTGTGAACCTGGAGGTGAACGAAGAGCGCACACTGGAAAATATTGATGATGTAGTAATCAAAAATGATCACTCCATTTTTACGACCTGGCTGCAGGATGCCGTGGAAGATGCCTATAAACGCCTGCTTTTTCCATCACTGGAACGTGAACTTCGCAACGAACTGACCGATGAGGCAGATCAGCATGCCATTGAAACATTTGCCACCAATCTTAAGAACCTGCTGATGCAGCCCCCACTGAAAGACCAGGTTGTGATGGGAATTGATCCAGCCTACCGAACCGGGTGTAAAGTGGCTGTGATTGATGAAAACGGCACCTACCTGGAAGGAAGCACCATTTACCCCACTCCTCCTCAGATAAAGATTGAAGAGAGTGCTGCCGTGGTAAACCGGTATATTGATAAACATGGAGTTTCCCTGATAGCTATCGGCAACGGAACCGGCAGCCGCGAAACCGAAATGTTTATTGCGGAAGTGATTCAAAACCGGAAAGAGAAAAAGAAAGATGAAACGCTGAACTACCTCATCATCAGCGAGGCGGGAGCATCCGTCTACTCAGCCTCCAGCATAGCCAGAGAAGAGTTTCCTGAACTGGATGCAGCCCAGCGCGGTAATATCTCTATCGCTCGGCGTGTTCAGGACCCGCTGGCCGAACTGGTGAAAATCGATCCGAAGTCGATCGGTGTAGGGCTTTACCAACACGATATCAATCAAACCCAACTCTCCAAAAAACTGGATGATGTGGTGGAGAGCTGCGTGAACGAGGTGGGTGTAAACCTTAACACGGCAAGTTCGGAGCTGCTCACACATATCTCGGGACTCAGCCGGAATGTGGCCCGGAATATGATTGAATACCGCGAGAAAAAAGGGCGATTTAAAAGCCGCGAAGAGATCAAAGAGATTGCCGGTGTGGGTGAATTTCGTTTTCAGCAGGCGGCAGGGTTTTTGCGTATTCCCGAGGGTGAACATCCGCTTGATAATACCGCCATCCACCCCGAAAGTTATGAGGCCACAGAAAAACTGTGCAACCTTTTTGGCATTGATGTTGAAAATCTGGCCAAAGAACAGAAAAAAATGGAGTCTGTTTTTTCTGATATTAACAAGAGTGAGGTGGCAGAACAGATTAACGTGGGTGTGCCTACTCTTGAACTGATCATCGAAAACCTCCAAAAACCCGGCCGTGATCCGCGTGAATCCCTGCCCAAACCACTACTCCGCAGTGATATCCTTAAAATGGAAGATCTCTCCCCCGGCATGAAGCTGGAAGGTACCGTACGGAATGTGGTTGACTTCGGCGCTTTTGTGGATATTGGCGTGAAGCAGGATGGATTGCTGCACATCTCCAACATGAGCAAAACCGGGAAGCGTGTTGAAGATCCCCATGATGTGGTTGCCGTGGGAGATATCATCAATGTGGAAATAACCAATATTGATGCAGAACGCGGGCGGATTGGGCTGAAGTTGGGATAATTTAGATAAACAGTATTCTGCTAACGTCATACCACGCTTTTACGTGGTACCTGTTAAGCGGGTCGAATTAAACAACCTGACAGCACCAACCGGATCTGTCAGCGTTGTGATCCAAAGATAATTCCATTAGACGCTGACAGGAGCCCCGGAAAGGCATCGGGCCACGCTGTCAGGTCGCTAAACACATACTTGGCGTGGTATCTCCAGCTTCCATTCAAAGGTTATCTTATAAAATCTTCTCTTTGCGTTTCTCAGCTTGTTTTGCGGTTTCCCTTAGTGATTAACCGCAATGTGCGCGAAGGTCGCAGATTTGATTGTTATTCAAATCTGCGAAGAACATTTTCAATTGTTTTTCTTCATCTGCTAACTTGAACTTATGCAATCACTTCCAAATCAGCTCAGGATATCAACCACCCAATGAACATCATCAACAGACCCGCGGCGGAAACCATCCCTCCAAACCTGGCAAACGCGGTTGCATTTCGAACCCGTTCTGCGGGATCAAGATCATCGAGCCAGGCTGAAAACCCGCCAAGTGTCAGTACTCCATTTATTTCTCTGATTCGCCCGTGGGCCCAGATACGGTCACCGGGACGAATAGCGCGTTCTTCCATGCCCTCTTTTTCGATCAGGTGAAATTTTAAAAAGTTCATGATGGTTGTGATGGGATTGTTAAGGTCTGAATCTTCAGCAAAAAGCGGCTCGCCCCCGAGGCTGTATCGCCGCATGGCCACCTGTATCCAGATCTCTGAAATTTTCTTGCTGTTGATGATGATACTCTTGCCCGGGTCGGATTCGTCTGTCAATGCAAATTGGGAATCAAATTTCCCGATCCGCCTCACATTGGATGAACTGCCGCTGCTCGATCGAAATAATCCCTGGTAGGTTTTGAACGCTCGCACCCACAGTACCTCATCACCCAAAACCGGCGATTCTCCAGTTGCAGCGATCGGCCGGGCGATTCCAACCACCGACACATCTTTCGCCTCTCCGGCCACTGCCGGGCTAATCACCTCTCGTCCGCTGGCACGCTGACGTTTTGAGAGATTGATCAGCGCTATAAATAACCCAAACAGTGTGATTGGTATTCCAAGAATGATCAGTATCATAGTGTTGTTTAAGTTTCAATCCTCAAGATGAAATCATCGGATGAGTGATTTAAATCGAATTTTTGATAGAATTATGTCTCATCCGATGATTTTTGCATGTGTCAAATCCAAGCCAAGATTAAATTATTCCATCTCTGGCCTTTTTATGGATGTTGTCGCTACAAAAACCGCGCCTCCGGGGGTTACTTTTAGATCTGATACTGACTGATCGTTCGGATTTACCAACAGTATGACCAGCGCCATTCCGTCACTGCCAACTCTGCTTTGTCGTAAAGCCTGCCGGCCGGCATCCGTGGCAATACTTCGGTAACCATCTTTAGGTGAAAACATATCCACTGCAAATGCATCTCCGGGGATAAATGCATCTCCCGGAATAAATGATGGTCTTACCTCGTCTGGAAAAAAACTGTCTATCATTCTCTCAAAAGTTGCCGCATTAACTTGCCTGCTCAGCGGCATACTTGTAGTCGTATTTTTAATGAATATCTCCTCTTGTCCCGTAATAGTACCTCGATTATCAATCGCAAATAATAGCAGCTGACTCCCCTCAGCTGCTCTTCCTTCAACCCCGTCCAGCTTCATCGAGAAAGTTCCATTTTCTGTAAGCCATTGTGAAAACTGAGCTGATGTTATTCCACGCTCTGAAGCTCGTTGTTGCATGGTATTGTAGCTTCGCTGGTCGAAGTTTAACTCATAATGTAGAGTTACCTGTGCCTGAATGTCGAAAGTTATTAAGGCTAAAAAGCCTGCGAGAATGATTACTGTTATTGATTTCTTCATGATTAGTTATTGATTTTACAATTGTTTGTGAGTGCACACATTTAATTTCATCAGAAGTTGTGTGCTTACTCCTCCCTCGTATTCTCTTATTTTTTGTAAAAATAGGTCTGTTCAACAATTCGGATTGCCGAAACCAGCACCTAAACATGTAGCCCGAAGTGCTCCCGAAACATTTACATTCCCTCCATTTTCAGGGTTGGTAGCAGTAAATTCAAATTCAGCGTCTACCAAACCGCTTGATTGCGATGTGATATTAATTGAACCGCCGGTATTTCCCAACGTTTCGTATCCATCACCACGCTCTTCCAGAATAGAAACATCAGCAAAAATGCCAAAAAAGGTCGCATTTTCACCCACATCAAAATTACCGGTTGAAATGGAGAAAGATTCTGATCCGGAATCCTGTCTGAATTGAAGCACAAATGAGATTTCATCATTAGCGTTGGGATCTATACTGAACTCTACGTCACTTACAAAGATTTGAAAGACGGTGCTGCTTTCTCCCCGATCAATTACATACCAGGCTTCACCCTCGTATTCAGCATTGATGGCACCGGTTACTGTAACTGCCCCTTTTCCTTCATCTAAACCCAGATCACCGGGGCCTGAGGAACTATCTGAACATGAGGTAAATATCAGAACGGTTGTGATGATTGCTAAATAGCTGTAAATTTTGATCATTATACTGATTTATTTTTTTTATTTGTTAAGTGATGTCTGTTTAAAAAGAGAAAATTTCTCAATCAGCAACCAATTCCGGCGGCAGCGCACTCTGCATTTAATGCACCCGTTATATTTATCGAATTTTCATCTGATATAGTGCCTGTATCGGTTATTTGGTTTAATGAAACATCATAAACAGCCTCTATACTTGTAGAACTAACTGACAGGATAGTAACTGTTCCACTGGAGTTGGGTGTTGAACCATAAGTGACTGTATTCTCAGATACAGTTCTGTTTGAATAGGTAATCAGCATAGACTGATTGCCGGCTTCACCAATTACATACTCACCTGTTTCCAATGTAAAAGGCCCTTCGCTACCAACCATTCTTATTGTGAAGTTAAAATCATTTACTTCCTCAGAACCGATTGGAAATTGTGTAACGTGTATTGCGAGGTTAATAAAACCACCTTCACTGGATCTTAAACCTATATATTGGGAAATGCCCTCATGCTCCGCCTGCAGATCACCGGAAACCGTTAAACTGCCCACTCCGGGAGTTACTTCAGTATCATCGGAACCGGTTGAATTGTCGGAGCAGGCAATCAAACCTGCACCAATGATTAATGTGATGAATAGGAATAAATGTTTCATAAAAATTTTTAATAGATTGATATTATTTGATTTAAAGTATCTCACCATAAATAGCGTAATATTTATCAAAAACTGCTCAAATCCATAATTATCAATTCAAAAAGTCCCTCAGAAACTCTTTTGCATCTTTTTAATCTGTAAAATTACTGTTGGTTTTATTTTCAGTTATTTTAGGTCAGTCTCGATGTAATCGATAACAGTGCAATTATTTAGAATGACAAGTTTAAATTCACTCCACACTCAATTTTCTGAACCACTTTTAGAATCCCTAAAAGGAAAAGTTATCTGCATCAAGGTGGGTGGAAATGCGCTTACCGATCCGGTAGTAAAGCAGGAGATTGTTGATCAGATTGCTGAAATCGTCAAAATGGACATAAAACCAGTGCTTGTTCACGGAGGCGGTATTGAGATCAAGAAGTTGCTTGATGATGTAGGCGTGAAATCGGAGTTCATCGGTGGCCACAGAAAAACCGATACCATATCGATCAAATTCATTGAAATGGCACTTAGTGGCGGAGTAAACAAGGAGCTGGTTTCACTACTTAATAGCGCGGGAATAAAAGCGGTTGGTATCTCCGGTAAAGATGCAGCCATGGTGAAGGCAAAAAAACGGGTTCACTCGGAAATAATAAATGGCAAACAAGTTACAGCTGAGCTCGGCTATGTTGGTGATGTGCAAGAGGTTGATACCTCATTAATTGAAATTCTGCTGGATAACGGCTTTGTGCCAGTGGTATCTCCCATTTCTTCAGGCATACATGGTGAGAGCTTTAATATAAATGCTGATATGTTTGCCGGACATATAGCAGGCGCTCTGAACACTGAAAAACTGATTGCACTTACAAACATTGATGGATTGCTTGAAGATCTTGATGATAAAAACTCACTCATCAGCAATCTTACTATTGATGAGGCCAAAAATCTGTTTGGAACAGTCATCAATGGCGGAATGATCCCCAAAATTGAAGCATGCTTTGCAGCACTCAATCAGGGAGTAAAATCAGCACATATTATCAATGGCACGAAAAAGGGTACACTATTACGTATCTTATTCACTGATGAACCCATTGGTACCACCATCAGCAGGCATTCATAATATAATTAACCCCGGAAACGCACTATGTCAGCTAATATATCAGGAAAAATTTTTAAGACTGTAAAAACAGTTTTTGGCAAACAGCCGGCCAAAAAGAAGGCTGAAAAATATCATTTTGATCTCTACGGCCGCTACCCGATAGCACTTGTCAAAGGAAAAGGCTCAAAAGTATGGGATGACGAGCGGAACGAATATATTGACGCCCTGGCCGGTATTGCTGTGAACAGTTTGGGGCACTGCCATCCGCGTATTGTAAAAGTGATCCAGAAACAGGCCGCTAAGTTGATGCATGTTTCAAATTTCTATTACAACGAACCCCAAAGCGATCTGGCTGAAAAGCTTGTTAAACTTTCGGGACTGGATCGCTCATTCTTTTGTAACAGTGGTGCTGAGGCAGTAGAGGGAGCCATAAAGCTCGCCAGAAAATATGCCTTTAATAAAGGGAAGAATGGCACCATAATCTCAATGGATAATTCATTCCATGGACGCACTCTTGGAACCATTGCACTTGGAAAAGATAAATATCAGGCCGGATTTCACCCGATGCCATCGGGTTTTAAACGCGTCCCTTTTAATGATGTTAAAGCATTGCAAGAGAGTGTAAACGAAGAAACAATTGGAATAATTCTGGAACCTCTACAGGGTGAAGGTGGTATCGTGGAGGCCTCTGCTGAATATATGAAGGCAGCCCGAAATCTCTGCGATAAATTTGATATACCACTGATTTTTGATGAAGTGCAATGCGGAATAGCACGAACCGGAAAAATGTTCGCTTACCAGCACTATGGCGTAGAACCGGATATTCTTGCACTCGCGAAAGCACTCGGATCGGGCTTTCCAATCGGGGCCGTTGTTGCAAAAGAAAACGTAGCAAAAGCTTTTGAACACGGGAATCACGGTACAACGTATGGCGGCAATCCCCTCGCCTGTGCAGTTGCGCTGGAAACTCTTGATACCATGGAGGACGAAGATATTTGCGAAATGGCCCGTGTTCGGGGTGATTACATGATGACCCGTATCAGGGATATTTCCACCAATTGGAATGCCATTAAAGAAGTACGAGGAAAGGGTTTGATGATTGGTGTTGAGCTTGCATTTCCCGGAGCAAAAGTTGTAAACGAGATGCTAAATCGTGGCGTATTGTCAAATTGTGCATCTAATAATGTTATCCGAATTGTCCCGCCTCTCATCATTACCAAAGATGAAATCGATACTGTTGTTGAAGTACTCGTAGAATCCATTAAAGTAGTTGAAAAGAATGCCTAAGTATAAAGTTGGAATTGTTGGTGCTACCGGTTACACCGGATCTGAACTGGTACGCCTGTTGTCACAGCACCCGGATGTAACCATTGAATTTGTAACCAGTGAGAGTCAGGCAGGGAATAAAATTCAAAAAATTCACCCTCACCTGCTTGATATAGCGGATATCGACCTGATATCAGTTAAAGAGATTGACAAGCATAAACCTGACCTGGTATTCCTTGCCCTGCCCCATGGAGTATCCATGAGCTTTCTGAAAGAGCACGGACTTGACAAATTCGCTATTATTGATTTGTCGGGTGATTTTCGCTTTTCCTCGCGAGGAATTTATGAAGAGTGGTACAAAAAGAATCACGTAGCACCCCAGTACATGGATGATGCTGTCTATGGTTTGCCGGAGCTTTTTCGTGATAAAATCCGAAATGCGCGCCTGGTGGCCAATCCGGGATGTTATCCCACATCGGCCATTCTCCCCCTTGCACCACTCATCAAAAATGGATTGATACATCCATCTTCCATCGTTGTTGACTCCAAATCGGGTGTTACGGGAGCAGGGGCAAAACCGAAAGCCGGACTCCACTTTCCAAATGTATTTGGGAATTTTACTGCGTACTCACTGGTAAACCATCGCCATACACCTGAAATAGAGAACACGCTTCAAAAACACACAGGCTACTCCACCGAGGTGCTGTTTACTCCACACTTATTGCCTATTGATCGCGGAATATTAACAACCACATACAGCACTCCTAAAAAACCTGTAAATAAGGATTTGGTAGAGGAGCTGTTTCACTCCGTGTATGAAAAAGAGCATTTCGTACGTGTGTTTGATGAGCCTCCTTCCATCAAAAACATACGTGGATCAAACTACTGTGATATCTACGCCACTTTTGATGAACGCACCAATAAGATCATTACTGTTTCAACCATTGATAACCTTGTGAAAGGTGCAGCAGGTCAGGCGGTTCAAAACATGAATATCATGTTTGGCTTGATTGAATCAACCGGCCTGAAACATATTCCCCTAAATCCATAATGATTGTCGATTATTTCAAAAATGTGTCTTTTGAAAAAATTGGGTTACTTATTTAACAATTTTGCTTATAATCGGTTACGACAATGACAAACTCAGAAAGTCACATATCAACAGATTGCCTATTGCGCAAGCTTCGCCGCGGCCGCCTGAACCCGGTACACTGCCCCACTCCTCCCGGCAGGCGGGTCTAAACATCTCCTTGTTTTGGGCGGGATCAACATTCCCGGCTCAACAATCATCCGCTATAACAATCCATCACCACACAATTAATTTGCCTGAAATTCCATGTTAAATAATATCACACACGTAAGAGGATTTAAATGCTGGGGTGCTCATATGGGCATCAAATCAAAACGAAGAGATATCGCTTTGATCTATTCTGAGGTTCCGGCATCTGCGGCTGCAGTTTTCACAAGAAATGTGGTATGCGCTGAGCCCATTAAAGTAAGCAGAGAGCACATTAAAGATGGCATTGCCCAGGCATTTATCATCAACTCAGGCAATGCAAATGCATGCACCGGTAAGCAGGGATGGGAAGGAGCTGTGGCAATGGCAGAAACTACCGCAGCTGAACTCAACATCGCCAAAACCAATGTAATTGTAGCATCTACCGGCTTAATTGGCGAACCGTTTCCTACCGAAAAAGTGCTGAAAGGAATTAAAGAGTGTGTAGTAAAACTATCAGACAGAGAAATTGCGGGATCTCTCACAGCCAACGCAATCCTAACTACAGATACATTTGCCAAGGAGGGATTTACATCATTTTCGATTGATGGAATTCAAATCAACATGGGTGGTATTGCTAAAGGTTCGGGGATGATTCACCCAAATATGGGTACCATGCTCGGGTTTATCGTGTGCGATATTGCGATTACTCCAAAACTACTGGATGAAGCTCTCCGGCATGCGGTTGATAAATCATTCAATATGATTACGGTTGATGGCGATACATCTACCAATGATATGGTCTCCATTATGTGTAATGGCAAGGCCGGCAACAAAGAGATTACCAAGAAAGATGCATCCTACAATCTCTTTTTAGCCAATCTGGAAAAACTCTGCACACATTTGGCAAAGCTGATTATTTCTGATGGTGAAGGCTCAACAAAACTGATTGAGTACAGAACAAAAGGGGCAAAAACAGAGACCGATGCCCGGCAGATTGTTCGAACGGTTTCCAATTCAAACCTTGTGAAAACTGCCATTTTCGGATCCGATCCCAACTGGGGAAGGATCATCGCGGCAGCCGGCAGATCGGGGGTAGATTTCGATCCGGAGCTTGTAGATCTCTTTATCGGTACCGAGCTTGGCAAAATGCACGAAGTTGTAAAACAGGGTCAGCCCGTGGCTGATATCAGAGAGCAGCTTCGAAAAGTAATGACCTCTTCAACCATCATAATTCTTCTGGATTTAAATATCGGGGATGAGCAGGCTGTTGGCTGGGGATCAGACTTTTCTTATGAATATGTTCGAATAAACGCCGAATACACTACGTAACTTATTTTTCTTCCTCCATCCAAGTAAAATTTACATCAAATCCATAATTGTTTTTGAATTGATTAGTTTTAAAGTGTATATAATAATATTGAAATATACCTGTAAGTAACTGTAACAGGACTAAAAACAATGAGTACAGAGCAAAACGACATATCCCCTCGACGTTCAAAAATAATTGACATTCTTAGAGATGCCGGAGAAGCTCTTCAGATACGAGAAATTGTAAAGCGCACCGGACTCGATTATGGCAACGCCAGAAGTGCCCTCTCAGAAATGGTAAATATGGGGCTGCTTGAACGGATCCATCGCGGCGTTTATGACCTGCCTGAACGTGTTGAAAAGGAGGCACTGGATTCTCCGGATCATCCGATCCAAAAAATCCTGCAGAACCAGCAGATTCTAAAAGTACTTCTGAACACCATCATCACCAACAAAGCCCTGATGGAAGCCCTGTTGTTAGGTCAACAGGAAATTATCCAGGCACTTCGTACCATCAATCCCGGTGATGATAAAGGCAAAGAAACCATCAAAAATCTGGAAGAGGTGTTTGCCAAACGTGTAGAATGGCATTTTGATGTAGCCGCTGAACAAGTTGCTGCTCAGTATACCAAACTGCCACCCGAAGTTTTTGATGTGCTTGTTGCCCCGCTTACCAGAGATAAAGACAGGAAGAGTAAAATTTTTAATATTCCAGCTTCTAAACCAAACAGAGAGAAACAAAAAAAGAGCCCATCTAAACGGACTATGAAAAAGTAATGATCCAAACTGACATAACATTACTATAACATGTTACGCACATCTACAGTAATATTTTTCATTATTGAAATCTGTCTATTTATCACATTATTATGTTTATAAGTAATAGATATAATTAAATATAAACATCTAATAATTTTGTTATACTGATCAAATAATGAGCATTATTTTTTCTATGTATATAACGTCACCCACTTGTTATATAACTTTACATCCAATATATTCTGCTTGCAAGAAAATGTAAATACCATCATATATCAGGTAAATACTCTCAATGATGATTAAAAATTATCCTTGAATTAGTACCTGAAAAGATTCGGGATCAACCAGCTATGACCATTCTTTTTGCCATTGCCTTAAGTTTGATGATACAAAGTGTGGCACAATCCATTAATGAACCCATGATTCTTACAAGGATCACCGGCCCCATTGTGATTGACGGCCACGTAGACGAGCCCGCCTGGGATTTGATCGATCCCGTTCCTCTGGTATCCTATGATCCGGTTTCCGGCCTCCCCCCTTCGGAACCCACTGAAATCCGCATCGGTTATGACGATCAGTACATTTATGCATCTATCAGGGCATATGATTCTAATCCCTCCGGTATCCGGGCCAACACTCTGTACCGGGACCGCCTGAGCGGTGATGACGTTTTTCACATCCTGTTGGACACATACAATGACAATGAGTCGGCCATGGCGTTTACCATCACTCCCACCGGGGCCAAGCGGGATGCAACCGTTTCAAACGATGGCGAAGGGCCAAGGGCTATGAACGCAGACTTTACCACATACTGGGATGTGGCCACACAGATTACAGATGAGGGCTGGTTCGCTGAAGTGAGAATTCCCTTTTCCAGCCTCGGCTTTCAGGATGATAAAGGACGGGTGGAAATGGGGCTTCTGTTCCAGCGCGGCATTGCAAGAAAAAATGAGCGCGTCACCTTTCCCGAAGTGCCGGCCAATGTTTCAAGGCCGTTCTTCAAACCCTCTCTTGGGCAGCGGATTGTGTTTGAAGGAATTTACAGCAGCCGTCCTCTTCACATTACGCCATACATCCTGGGAGGCCTCGAACAGAATTATCATTTGAATGAGACTCAATCCGGTTTTTCCAGGAACGACGACACAACCCTGGAAGCCGGATTCGACATCAAATATGGTATCACAAATAACCTCACGCTTGATCTTACCGTAAACACCGACTTTGCCCAGGTGGAGGCTGATGATCAGCAGGTGAACCTCACCCGGTTTAACCTCTTCTTTCCCGAAAAAAGGCAGTTCTTCCAAGAAAGGTCCGGCATTTTTGAATTCAACACGGGAGATAACGGACGCCTGTTCCACAGCCGCAGAATTGGTTTGAGCCCAACGGGCGAACAGGTTCGAATCATTGGCGGCGGACGGCTTACGGGCAGGGTTGGCTCCTGGGATATCGGCCTGCTGAACATGCAGACCGGTCGCTACGAAGATATTGACACCGAAAATTTTGGTGTACTCAGGCTGCGCCGCGAACTCTTCAATCCATACTCATTTGCCGGGGCTATGGCCACATCACGCATCAACACCGAGGGGTACTACAACATCGGTCTGGGTATGGACGGAAACATCCGGTTCAGGGGTGATGATTATTTCTCCTATGTGTGGGCGTTCACCATGGATGAGCAGATCGGTGGGAATTCAATCACGGATGCATCCAAGGTACGCATCAACATGGAAAGGCGCACCCGGCGAGGTTTTTCGTATGAAACCACGGTCGGTTATTCCGGTGAAACGTATAATCCGGGTACAGGTTTCGTGCCCAGGAACAACTATTACATGGCTGAACAGAACCTGCGCTACGGATGGCTGCCGGGAAGTGCATCCCCCCTGCTCTGGCACTCTTTCTCAGTTGAAAGTGAGGGCTATTGGAATGCATCCACCAACCGGCCCGAAACTGTTGAACTGGGCTCCACATGGGAAGCTACCACCAAACCGGGCGCTTCCTTTGATGCTTCAGTCACCTGGTTTTATGAAGATGTTCCCTTTGATTTTCCCCTGCTGCAAAGCACTAACATCACCGAAGGCACATACAGATTTACGAGAGCTTCAATTGGGTACCGCATGGCATCTTCAAGGCTGTTCAGAACCCGGTTTCAACTGGATGCCGGTACATTTTATAACGGGAATTTGATCACCGCTACAATCGCACCCACCTGGAACGTTTCCAGACACCTCGAACTGGAGGCATCCTACCTTTACAACCTGCTTGATGCTGGCCTGGACGAAGATTGGTTTTCGGTGCATGTGGGTCAGCTTCGAATCCGAACGGCCGTCAATACCCGGCTCTCCACGAACGCATTTATACAGTTCAACTCCGCAGCTAATATTGCAGCGACAAATGTCCGGTTCAGGTACAATTTCCGCGATGGCAATGATTTTTGGATTGTATTTAATCAGGGCATGAATACCGAACGCAACCGGTTTGAACTGGCTCTGCCGCGCACAAACGCACGAACCGTGATGGTAAAATACACGCACACATTTCATCGATAAATGGGATCCATTTTCTTATAACCTTAATTATTAACGAACAATGATAAGTTATTGATAAATAATATGTAATGACCTGGCAGAGTGCTATAGCTCCTGCAAGAGTCATGAACCGTTTCCCGAACTCTGCGAGGACCTAACGCACTCTCGCAGGTTCTTAATAAATGGGATCAATCTTCTAATAACAACACTCTTAAAACCATGGCAAATCAATCCACAATCTATACCGACCCCTTTCTTGAGCACTATCAAACCACCAAACGCCTGTTTTGGGGAATAGGAATTATTCTTCTTGGCGTAATCATTGCCGGCTTCTGGAACTTCCACCTTGTAGATGGATTTGGCCGTGATGTGATTGCCGGAAGAACCATTGGCGATACTTCGACTCTTGCCGGCAGTTACGGTGAGCGAGGCGGCGGCTTTGGGTTTATCTTTGCCGCCATTGCAGGGCTCGCTGCCACCTTTACGGCATGCAACTGTGTGGCATTCGCTATGATTCCCGGCCTGGCATGCTCCACAGATAAAAACGCCACACGTAAAACGGCCATCCGGGCTATCACGGCATTTATCTTACCGGTAGTACTGGTTGGTGCCGCGTATGGGATTTTCATCGGGATTTTAGGGCCGCAGGGAATTGAATTCTTTAATGAACAGGCTGTTCGCGGAGCAAGAGCACGGGCTACATTCTCGCTGATTGGCATTGCCATGCTTTTCTGGGGTATGATTGAGCTCGGATTCTTCAAACGGATCATTTCCAGGTTGTCTCCGCTCACTCAGGAATTTTTCAGTGCGCCTGTCACAAAAGCGGCCCTCCTGGGCACCCTGGTCGGTTTCTTTGCCATTGGACGCCCCTTCCCCGTTTTCCGGGAGTTTTTAACCTATGCCGCTGCGGCAGAAAGCCCAACCTATGGCGCCCTTGTAATGATGATTCACGGCCTGGGGCAAATTGCCATTTTGCTCGGTTTATTCTTCCTGCTGGTATGGTTCGCCGGAAACCGCATGATGAAATGGGCCACTGAAAAGCCGTACCAGCCGCGAATGGTAACCGCACTTGCCCTGCTCGGGGGTGGCAGTTACTTCGTCTTCTACTGGGGTTTATCCCGCATTTACGACATCGGCCGCTGGGGCTACAAACTGGGATGGTATGGGGGGTGAGAACGGGTTTGATGAAAAAATTCACCACTGAATCATCCGAACAATTAATCAACAAGCAGATTCAAATTTAATTCTTAACCAAATTCAACGATGAACAAACCAAACACAACCACTGCCTTCACGGACCCATTCCTGGAACATTATCAAAACAAAAAACGACTGTTGTGGGGAATCGGCATCATACTGATTGGAATCATCATCGCCGGTTTCTGGAATTTCCACCTGGTGGATGGTTTCGGGCGTGATTTTATCGCCGGAAAAACGATTGGGGACACCAGTCTTCTGGCAGGAACCTACGGCGAGCGGGGCAGCGGTTTCGGCTTTGTATTTGCTGCCATTGCGGGCCTTGCCGCAACGTTTACAGCCTGTAATTGTGTGGCGTTTGCTATGATTCCCGGCTTGGCTTGCTCAACAGATAAACAGGCAACCCGGAAAACCGCGATCCGGGCCATCGTTGCGTTTACACTGCCGGTTGTTGTAATAGGGGCGGCTTATGGTATTTTTGTGGGATTTCTCGGCGCAGATGGCGTTGCGGCCATCAATGAGCGTCCTGTGAGGCTGGCACAGGCACAGGCGGTATTCTCCATAATTGGTGCCGTTATGATTTTCTGGGGGTTGATTGAGCTTGGCTATCTCAACTGGTTTACGAAACGGCTCAGCCCGCTTACCCGTGAGTTTTTCGGTACTTCCGTTGCCAAGGCCGGCCTTATGGGAACACTGGTTGGCCTGTTTGCCGTGGGGCGCCCCTTCCCTGTTTTCCGTGAATTCATGACCTATGCTGCAGCCGCGGAAAGTCCCGCTTATGGCGCAGCTGTTATGACAATCCACGGCCTGGGACAGATTGCCGTACTTCTCGGCTTATTCTTTCTGCTTGTTTGGTTTGCCGGAAACCGAATGATGAACTGGGCAACTGAAAAACCGTGGCAGCCGCGAATGGTAACTGCACTTGCACTATTGGGCGGCGGGGCTTACTTCGTGTTCTATTGGGGAATCGCCTTTATATATGATGTGGGAAGATGGGGTTTTAAACTGGGCTGGTATGGGTAAATTCTATTTTAAAATATTCTGAATTTATGAATGCATACTTTGCGATTCAAAAACTATTAATATTCTTTATAAGTCATTTAATATTCCGGCTGTAAAGTGTCATGTTGTAATTTTTTTTACTTCAGCCGGTATCTCACTACTTTTTTAAAACCCATATCATCATTCTCTATGGTATATACCTCATTATTTTTGATGTGAGCTATGTTTTTTGAGATTGGTAAAACAATTCGCCCTATAACCTCCTGATTATTATCGTCAATAATCCACCACTCAAGGTTCTCTCTGTCTTCAAGTATTTTTGATACCCAGATTCTGTTCAGATCATCAGTAACGATTGAATAGAGTAACGGCCAGTACTCCGGGTAATTGGCACTCTCCCTTACTTTCAACAGTTGCCTGTTATGGCTGAACCTTGGATGATTGATCTCATCCGGATTCAGTAAAAAACGATCAGTAGGAAAATAGTATGAATTCTTTTCTGAGACGTCTTCAACAGAGAAACTTCTTATAAAAAATTCTGCCGTATGGGCGGCAAAAAGTTTATTCGATGATGAGATATGATAAATTGTTTGATCAGGCAGTGGCAGAGAGAATGCGGCCGGACTCCCGGCATAGTCACCCACTACGTAACTCACATCCGGAAATTCCGCTACTTTTTGCTGATTCTCTCCATAACGATTCATTCGGATGAAATATAAAATTCCATTCGGTTCATACGCCGGATTTCGGATCTGACGAAACTTCATCAGATAGTTTGCATTGTCAATTCTTGCAACAGGCTCACTCCTGAAGTTCAGCGAATTGTTTTTACCCTCTTCCATATCTATTGATCTGTTAAACCCAAGTGTATCCGAAAAGGATCGGTCTGACAGGTTGTAACTTGTTAACCGCTGCAATTTGCGATCAAAAAGCAGTAGTTGATCATTTTGTATCTGAATATTGTCGATAGATTGAAACTCCCCCAAATCGGTTCCTAATACCCCCAGTGAATCAAGATAGCTTCCATCCGATTGAAATATATGCACCTGACGCTTTCCCCAGCTTTCACCTGCTATGTAGAGACGCCCGTTTGAATCTGTAGTGATATCATGGATTCTCTCAATCAGAAGTGAATCATCAAAGACCACCTCCTTTTCCAACTCAAAACTGTATGTTGTGGGGTTATGATCGGTAAGAACTACCAGGTTTTTACTATTTCGGACATGTTCCGGAAGAGAGGATGGATCATTCGCACACCCTGTATGCAAGATCAGCACAAGCATCAAAATTGCAGAAGTAATAAATAGAGAGGAGTAGTTCATTAAACTATAGAGACAGATCTTGGAATTGCTCAGCTATCAGAAATGTATTTTTCTGCAACGTTCAGAACATCGGAGATATTTTCATCTGTAATCTGAAAGTGAAAGGTTGCCCTGATTGTTTTGTGGCCGAAAGGAACCACTCCTATCCCCTCTTTTTTAAATGCCTGAACAGCAGTTTCTGCATCCTGTTTTACAACATCAAACAGAACAATATTGGTGTAAACAGATGATTTATCAATTTTAAACAGGCTGTTTTTTGAGATAGCATCTGCAAATAATTTGGCATTTTTATGATCTCTTTCCAGCAAAGGCCAGTGATTTTCCACACCGTAATCTGCAGCAGCAGCGAGCAGGCCAATCTGACGCATACCACCACCCAGCATTTTCCGCATTCTCCGGGCTTTTTTAATCATCTCTTTTGTGCCAAGCATCATTGAACCAACAGGAGCACCAAGCCCTTTGCTAAAACAGATAGAAATTGTATCGGCAATACCGCCAAAAAATTCCGGTTCAATACCTGAAGCAGTCATAGCATTCCAGATTCTTGCACCATCAAGATGCAGAAAAAGCCCGTGCCTATCGGCAAGATTACTGATCTCAAGGAGCTCTTCTCTGGTATAAAAAGCTCCTCCACCTTTATTGGTTGTATTCTCGATTGCGATCACTTTTGTATGAGGATCCCAATCATTCTTAGGGCGAATGGCCGGTTCGATCAGCTCTTTGGTCAATTTACCATACCCCCCTTTTAATGGCCGAAGCTGAATGGATGAGAGATGTGCAGCCGCGCCTGTTTCATAATTAAACACATGCCCAAGCTCATCAATGATTACCTCATCTCCGGGACTGGTTAGCACATGCAGACAGAGCTGGTTGCTCATCGTACCACTTGGAACAAACAAGCCGGCCTCCATGCCAAACATTTTGGCCATTTTATCCTCAAACCGGTTTGCTGTAGGGTCCTCTCCAAAAACATCATCCCCAACTTCGGCTTCTGTCATTGCTTTTAGCATTTCATGTGTTGGGGTAGTAACGGTATCGCTGCGTAGGTCTATCATGATAAAGTATGAGGGAAAAGAATATGATTAATATTGAGCAAGTTTAGCCTGCCAATAAATGGTTAACATGTATTAATAGGTAAAAAATCCTTCGCCTGTTTTATCGCCAAGTTTCCCGGCATCAACCATTTTCACAAGCAGCGGGCAAGGACGGTATTTGGGATCTTTGAAGCCATCATAGAGAACATTTAAAATGTCCAGGCATACATCCAGCCCGATAAAATCGGCAAGGCGGAGCGGACCCATCGGATGGGCCATTCCCATTTTCATCACATTATCTACAGCTTCGGGATCGGCAACACCTTCGTACACACAGAAAATTGCTTCATTTATCATCGGCATCAGAACCCTGTTTGAAACAAATCCGGGAGAATCATTCGCAGATACCGGCACTTTCCCCAGTTTTTCAGACGTTTGCATGATGGATTCGGTAACCTGCTTTTCCGTTTCAAGGCCATCGATCACCTCTACCAGTTTCATAACAGGTACGGGATTAAAGAAGTGCATCCCGATAACTTTCTCCGGGCGTTTGGTAACAGCTGCCAGTTTTGTAATGGAAATGGATGAGGTGTTACTGGCAATAATTGCATGTTCAGGTGCATGCAGATCAACTTCTGTAAAAATCTTTTTCTTGAGTTCATAGCTTTCAGGCACTGCTTCAACTATCAGATCCGCATCTAATACAGCACCCGGTATGGTTAGATGTGGCTGAATTCTGTCGAGTGTGGCTTCCTTTTCTGCTTCAGAAATTTTCTCTTTCGCAACCATTCTTGACAGATTTTTGTCGATCGTATTCATCGCGCGATCCACAA
Source organism: Balneolaceae bacterium (assembly GCA_020832415.1). Lineage (GTDB taxonomy): Bacteria > Bacteroidota > Rhodothermia > Balneolales > Balneolaceae > Rhodohalobacter. Next base: position 23,511 of record JAFIES010000063.1, read on the forward strand.
ATTCCTGTGCAGTCTCAATCAGCTTTACATCATAACCGTTCATAGCAAAAACGTGAGCTATACCATTACCCATAGTTCCGCCGCCAATTACTGCAACTTTCTTAATTTCACTCATAGTTTCACCAATACTTTCTGTTTATTTGAGATTTACTATACCTTTCGGGTTTGAGAGTATGTATTTTGAGCAGAATTTTCAATTGTAATCCGCCCGAATCTTTTACCGACTGCTAAATAAGCCGCATGAGATTTATCTTTAAACTTATCCTTTTTTTTGCTCTTTTGTTTATTGGAGTTGCAGGTTTAGCCTTTTACTGGACGTTCTATAAACCACTGCCATCCTACAATACAGAACTACAATTACCGGGCCTTCAGCAGCCC
>JAFIES010000065.1 GCA_020832415.1 Balneolaceae bacterium
TAAAGAAGCAAGTGTTGATAATCCATAAACCCAGCCTGAGCAACCAAGAGAGATATCTAAACTCATACAATTGCTTGATAGACCAAGTTTATCTTGTAGGATGCAGGCTGTTGCCGGAAATTTGTAATCAGCAGAGTGGGATACAAAAATCAGACACTCAATTTCTTGTTTATCCCAGCCAAGTTCAGAAATCAGTTCTTCGGCTGCCGCATGGCACAGGTCAGATGCACAAATATTTTTGGGCGATTTTCTTCTTCTCTCTACACCGGTTGATTCCACAAATCTCTTATACTCATCTTCATCTTTGAACAGGTCAAGGTTTCTGTTTTCCTCTATGGCAAATGGCACAGAGGAGGCCACCCCTGCGATACGTACATTGTTAATTCTTTGAAATGCCATGTAAATTAAAATTATTATTGATTTATGATACCAAATTTATCTTCATAATATCTGTAAGCTTTTTCCAATTTATTGTCATCAGAAGATTTTCTATTTGATTGAGTGAAGTGGTTTATACCATCATATTGCTGAAATTTCAGGGTTGAATTCATGTTCTTCAATTGGTGTAAAACTCTATCATAAATGTGTGATGGCTTGCTGCAGAAATCTTCATAATTGACCATTAAATACGACTCCTTGAGGTACATTCTTTTAGAAAAAATTTCTTTGTTTATGAAGTAAACCTGCCCTGCTATCTGATGATAAACATCCATTTCTTTAATCATCTCAAATTCTCTGGGCTTCGCAGAAAACCAAACATTACGGCTTCCAAACCATTGTTCTCTTGCATCTAATAATGATCTGCAGACATCAATTGGATTTCTGTAAAGATGTATATATAAACAGTTCTTCAGTTTTTTGGGCAAAGTTTCCAGATACCAATTCAGTATTTGTCCTTTCATTATGAAGGGTTTTTCAAATAGATTTTTTAACAGATTTAACTCTTTCTCAAATGTTTGAAAATCAAATTCTCTGTTAAAAATCTCTTCCTGCACCGGGACATCACGAAACTCCATAAATCGTCGCCAGAAATACCAAAATTCATGAGGAGCCGTAAAACCTTTGGTTTTGCCAATTGTTGATTTGAAATCCGTCTCCCTATTGATATCAGCAAACTCATTTTTGTACTGAAATCTTGAATCTGTGACCATTTTATAGATTAAACCACCTATATATGGGGATCTGTTAAATCGTGACATAAAATTCGATGGATAAGCAAATACTCCCAAAGAGGACGCCCATTGCATAAATAGTGTACTTCCACTTCTTGGTGTCCCCAACAAAAAAACTGTTGGAAATTCACTAGACTTGGCTTCCGGTTTCATTAACATGTTCTGCTCAACCGGTTCAAGTAAATTGTTCAGCTCAAAAATCAGATCATCCAGCTCTTTTTTCTTTTCAAAAGACATTTCTTCACACATTTATCATCAATTCTAACTACCCAAACGGCCTTAAATGCCTTCTAAAGTGTTTCACCAAATTGCTTTCATAGAGATCCTGATGCAACTCAAGAGTATTCATGATCTCTTTTTTGAACTTTTTCGAAATTTCACCCTGCCCGTGCAAAACAGAACCGTAAGCTACATGAAGCACCTGTCTGGCGTCATCCTGATTGAGCAGGTTCTTCAGATCATCGCCATTCATTGAGCTTAAATCGGGGATATTTTCCGGGCGGCCGGATATGTGATAGGTTTTCTTATCCTCATCAAATCTCTTTTTCGAGAATTCCAGGATTTGAAGAAAAAGCTCAGGGTTCACCTCAGCCACGGTTCTGAGAGCCTCAAGATAACTTGTTCCCGCAGTCTTAACATGAACGGCCCCGGCATTAATTGACCCGATTACTTCGTACACCGAAAATTTATCACTCCCGGAATGAATACTCAGTTTATATCCGCCAAACATACCGGCTATTGCCAGGTGCTGCAGATATTCGTGCCGAAACTGATCTAAATCACCCCGAAAGTCGACTCCTTTTTCAAAATCTCCACAAAATCTCGGAGCGAGACTAACTAAATCCACTCCCAGCCCGGCTAATTCGGAAGCAATCAGATAATGCTCTGTAAGTGTTGTGGGCTGATCGGTTTCATCCACAGAAAGCTCCATTTCTGCCGGATAATCAGGCCATTTTTGTTTGATATAGTCTGCCAGCATTTTTGTGTGGGTAATCACCCGGCCATACTTCACCATTCCGGTAAGAATCTCATTCAATGATGGAGACAGTTTAAAACCATCATGAAGTAGAACGTCAACCCTTCCAACTCTTTCGAGAAATTTTTCCGGTTGATCGTGCAGCAGATTCCATGGCAGATTTTCGAAATGATGCATCAGCTCTTTATGGCTCATGTTAATCGCTTCATTCACCACATATTCGCTCGGGTCGATGGTGAACATGGTAAACCCTGCATTCATCATCAGGTCGATATCTTCCGTTGTTTTCAGATGATCGCCATCGGCACCAAATCCACTCTTATACCCCTCCCTGTATACCGCCCAGCTTGCTGCATCAAGTACCTCTTCTGCTGTTCTGCCGGTTCGTTCCAGTTCCCGTATAGATTGCTGAGCCAAGACAGGGAAAAATCCCGTCTCACGGATAGCTTTTAAATGAGCAGCCCCTGCATTACCAAGGCGATCACCCAAACCATAAGAGTTTCGTTTTCCTGCCGGAACCGGCTTTGTGAAGGAAAAAAGGGACCGTAAACAGTCGGCGTTATGAGCCGATAAATCACATTTCAGAAAAAAACAGCCCTCCACTTCAACACGTTTGCCCCGAAACGAAAAGTAATCCGATCTATTTTCTTTTGAGCCGATCACCAAAAATGTTTCTGATTCATTCCGGATCATAAAGAAGAGTGTACCCTCCTTTTCAATCACAGATTGTTGATAAATCTCTGCTGAGGGATATGCGTTTTTAAACAGATCAATCATGATCAAAACTCCAAAATTCTAAATTCATACAAAATCAATACCCAAAAAGACGTGGCAGAAAGAGGCTCAAGCTTTCGAAGTAGGTTACCAACAGAAGTGAAATAACCATTGCAATGAAAAGCGGTATTAACGGTTTTATCACTTTTGTGATGGAGATATTGGCAATGCCGCATCCCACGAAAAGAACACTTCCCACCGGGGGTGTACAGAGGCCAACACTCAAATTCAGCACCATGATGATTCCAAAATGAACCGGATCCATGCCCATTTCAACAACAAGCGGCAGGAAAATGGGTGTGAAGATCAGAACAGCAGGGGTCATATCCATAAACACACCCACCATCAGCAGGATAATGTTGATGATTATCAAAATCACAAACGGATTGTCGCTGAGGGCGATGAGGCTTTCGGTTACAAAAACCGGGATGTTTTCGTACGACATTATCCACGACATCGCCATGGATGTTGCAATGAGCAGCGCTACAATTGCTGTAGTATTAACACTGGAAAGCAGCACGCTTTTCAACTGGCCGGGACTCATACTCCTGTATGCCACTGCAAGGATAAGCGCATAAACCACTGCTATTGCCGATGCTTCCGTGGCCGTAAAAATTCCTGCTACTATCCCGCCAATCACAAGAATAATAAGAAACAGACTCGGGATGGCTTCCCAGAACTTTCTGGCTGCAACTTTAAGTGATACCCGTCCGGTAACCGGATATTTTCGTTTGAACGCGAAATACCCCGAAACTGCCATCAGCAACAAGCCTGTTAAAATGCCGGGAATGTACCCCGCCAGAAACAGAGCAGCGATGGAAGCACCGCCGCTTGCCAGTGAGTAAACAATGAGGATGTTGCTGGGCGGAATGATCAATCCGGTTGTGGAGGATGTAATATTCAGAGCTGCAGTAAAATCTTTATCGTATCCCTCCTCTTCCATTTGAGGCCCCATAAAACCCCCAATTGCTGACGCCGTTGCCACTGCCGACCCGGAAATAGATCCAAATAACATGGCTGCCACAACATGCACATAAGCAAGTCCGCCGGGAAGCATTCCTACAATTGATTTTGCGAAATCAATCAATCGGCGTGCAATGCCGCCCTGATTCATGATCTGCCCGGCAAGTATAAAAAAGGGAATCGCCAGGAGTGTAAAACTATCAAGGCCGGTAGCCATTCGCTGGGCAACCGTTGTTACGGCGGGATCAAACGGAATACTCACAAGCATGGTAAGCAGTGTAGCTATACCGATGCAGAAAGCGATGGGTACACCAATCAAAAGCAAAAAAACAAAACTGATAATCAGAACAAGAACACCGGCAATTTCCATCAAACAGCCTCACTTGCTTTAGGTTCGGGCACGGCAGAATCTCCATCTCCGCGGTAAATATCCCTGACAAACATGGCTGAATAGAGCATGATTAATATCCCGCTCAATGGAAGCACACTGTAAACATAGGCCAGGCGAATTTGCAGCGCCGCTGAAACCTGATTCAGTTCCCAGGTGAGGTTCACCAGGTAACCGCCCCCAATTACAAGCACCAATAGTGAGAATAGAGCTACCAGTGTATGGATGAATATTCCGAGCAGCTTCCTTCTTGGGCCGCGAACTTTCATCGAAAAGTAGTCAAATGCGAGGTGAAGATCTTTTCGATACGCATAAGCTGCACCCAAAAGGCCAATCCAGATCAGCAGAAATCGGGCAACCTCTTCGGTGAACGAACTTGCCGAACCCAACAAAAATCGTGTAAGCACCTGCCAGGTAACATCAATTACCAGAACTCCCATAAGGATGATGAGAACCCAGGCTAACATTTCATCGATTTTCTCTACAATTTTATCCATCTGCAAGCTCCTGGATTCGTTCAATAAACTGCTTCAGTTCGTCCGATTCGTCCATATATACCTGATAGAGTGGTTGTAAACGCTCAATGAATGGCTCCTTATCGGGATAAACAACTTCAACCCCTGCAGCCTGAACCTCATCCATAGCTCGCTCGGTTGCTTCTCGCCAAAGACGGCGCTGGTAAATGGCCGATTCATCCGCTGCCTGCTGAATAATCTCCTGCTCTGATTCCGACAGCCGATTCCAGGTTGAAAGGCTTATGTACAAAATATCTGGCACCGCAGTATGCTCGTTGATGCTGTAGTATCTTGCCACTTCATAGTGTCGAGAAAGATGAAAACTCGGGGCATTATTTTCGGCACCATCCACTATTCCCTGCTGCAGGGCTGTATAAATTTCTCCCCAGGAAATAGGCGTCGCAGAACCGCCCAACAGATTTACCATCTGGATTGACGCCGGACTCTCCTGCACCCTGATTCGCAATCCGGCCAGATCGTCTGGGTGATTGATGGGTGTATCTTTGGTATAAAAACTTCGGGTTCCTGCATCATAATAGGTAAGCCCCATCAGACGGATTCGTTCTCCGGCATCCAGTAATTCCCGGCCAATTTCGCCATCCCAAACGTTGTATCGGTGCTCCTCATCCACAAAAAGAAAAGGCACACTAAACACTTTGTAGATCGGATCAAATCCTTCAATTACACTGGATGAGACTTTTGTGATATCCACACTGCCAATTTGGAGAAGTTCAAGAAGTTCGCGCTCGGTACCAAGCTGCTGCCCGGGATACACATCAATGCGGATATTTCCTTCCGAATATTCACGTGTCCGCTCCGCCATGTATTCCATTGCGAGGTGAACAGGATGGGTACTATCGAGGCCATGACCCAGTTTCAGCACGGTAACATCATCATCTCCTGAACAGGAAACTATGAAAACGAGAGATAGAGTTAGAGCAAAGGCAGTTAATGATCTGTATACCATCCGGATGTTACATTTTAAATAGAGCCATCGAAAGCTACCGCAAAGTAATCCTCAAAGTCTTAAATCTCAATGTAACTTTTCGAAAGAAAAAGCAGCCGTGTGATTTTCGATTCCATGTCGACTAAAATAGATCGGCTGTGCCTCTATACTTATGATTCTAATCAGAGTTTTATCAAACACTCTCTGATCAGGTGTTCAAAACAATTCCGGCCATGAGTGCCGAGCTTGTAAGAAAAGCTTTTTCATCTACATTGTATCGCGGGTGGTGCCAGCTCCATTTTGAATCTGCCTCATCACTTCCGGTTCCCAAAAAGAAAAATGCGCCAGGAAATTCTTGCTGATAGAAAGCAAAATCTTCACCGGCCATTAGCGGACGCTCCATAATGATTACATTTTCAGACCCCAGCAACTCTTCGCCTGAACTTCGAATGGTTTCTGCACACTCTTCATCATTCACCACAGCGGGATATCCCTCATTAAAATGAAACGTGTACGTTGCACCTGATGCCGCTGTAACACCGGCTAAAATCTCTTCCATCCTTTTTTTAATCATCCGGGCGGTTTCCATAGAGAATGCGCGAACGGTTCCCATAAGCTCTGCTTTTTCGGGGATGATGTTGTGTGCAGAACCGGCACGAATTTTCCCAACTGTAATAACGGATGGTTCTGTGGGATCGAGTGACCGGCTGGGGATGGTTTGAAACTGCTGTATAACCTGTGAAGCGATTACGATCGGGTCAACCGTAGTATG
>JAFIES010000071.1 GCA_020832415.1 Balneolaceae bacterium
GCCAGTACAAGAAATGGATCGTCCAGTTTAAAAGTCTCTTCACCAATGGTAACCTGTCTCTCCTGCATCGACTCCAGCAGAGCACTCTGTACTTTTGCAGGTGATCGGTTAATCTCATCAGCTAAAACGATGTTTGAAAAGATGGGACCTTTTTTAACAGTAAACTTCATCTCTTTTTGATTGTATATGAGCGTTCCGAGCAGATCGGCAGGGAGGAGATCGGGTGTAAACTGAATTCGCTGGAATTTGGTACTGATTACTTTAGCAAGCGATGATACAGTAAGCGTTTTCGCAAGGCCCGGAACCCCTTCGAGCAGCACATGGCCATCAGCCAGCAAACCAATCAGCAGACGGTCAATCATATAACGCTGGCCAACAATAACTTTGCCCAACTCCAAATAGATATCATCAATAAACTTGCTATGGGTCTCAATTTTCTCCCCTAAAGCCTGCATGTCAATTTTTTCGCTCATACTGCCTGTTACCTGATTGTTTGAGTTTTACAGCTGCAATCAAATTAATTTGATCCGCCTGTTAATACCGTGATAAAAGAAGCCGTAAAATTAACGGAACTTAGCCACTAAAAAAAGTAATGCCTCGTATATATACGCTTTTATAAGTGAAAGAGTGTTAAAGCTGTGCAACATCTCAATTATTTACTAAAAGGTTCTCAATTAGCTTGAAGCCATTTTTAATTTTGGGTACCTTAGATGCCGTCAAATCAAACGATCAGAATGGAAATTTATACATTTGTACTTCTTGCAGTTTTAGCCATCGGCTCGGCCCTTGGTATGATTCTCAGCAAGAACACCGTAAATAGTGCTCTGTTACTTGTTCTAAACCTGCTTTCAATTGCCGGGGTTTATCTGTTGCTGCAAGCTCAGTTTTTGGCACTCATACAGATACTTGTCTATGCCGGCGCAATCATGGTGCTGTTTTTATTTGTAATCATGCTCCTGAATATAGACCAGGAAGAGAGCTTCTTCGAAAAAGTGCGGGTAAAATATATTGTTGCCTTCCTTTTGGGAGCTGTAATTTTAGGTCAACTGCTTTACAGCCTTGGAGGTGTTACCGACTTACTCCCGGAAATATCTCCCGATATGGAGTTCGTTGGTACAGTAGAGGCTCTGGGTGATGTGCTCTATACCGACTACCTCTTTGCGTTCGAAATGACGGCTATTCTTCTAACAGCAGCCGTTGTTGGAGCGTTAATGATTGCACAGTACAAGAAAAAGAAAACGGATGATTCAGAATGATAGAGATTGACTGGTATCTTGCACTTAGTGCGATAATTTTTACAATTGGTTTAATTGGTGTTCTCATCCGCAGAAATGCAATTGTCATTTTTATGTGTGTTGAGCTTATGCTAAATGCAGTAAACCTTTCTCTGGTTGCTTTTAGTGCTTATCACGGGGATGTAACAGGGCAGATTCTTGTATTCTTCTCACTTGCTGTAGCCGCAGCAGAAGCTGTAATAGGTCTTGCAATTATTTTGGCAATCTTCAGAAATAATCTCTCTGTGGATATTACCAAGATAAATCTGCTTCGCTGGTAGGAGTATTCTTTAAAAAAAACCGACATTATAAAAGCGAAATAGCACTCCAGGTTACTCTTCTTTCACAATATTGCTGTATATTAGTTCTCTTGAGTTCAATTCTTTTAATGAAAAAAAGAGATCACATTTGTTTGTCATAAATCGATTATCAATTACTCTTTTAGGGCTTCTGATGCTTTTTGTGACTGATGCAATATCGAAAGATGATTCAAAATTTATTCTGATACATCTCGATGCTGCCTCATCTGAATACTTTTTGCAAGAACTGGAAAAAGGCAATCTACCCAATTTACACTCTTTTTTCGGCGATAAGGGCCGCATCGACCATACCATTACTTACTTTCCGAGTAAAACACCCACGGTTATATCAAGTTTGAGAGAGGGTGATAATCCTATGGAATCAGCACTTCCGGGCTGGAAATGGTCGAATGAATCCCGGGAAAATGTAGTAGGTATGGTTGGGAGTTTTTTAAGAATGGCTTTCAGCAAATCAAGGCTATCAACTTCCAATCTTCTGTACGGGTTACCTGTCTTCAGCTGGATGGCAGCACCGGCACTCATCAACACAGCCGATTATCTGAATGATTATAACATCCTTCAATTCTACTGGTACAATGTTGATACACAAGGGCATTTTAATGGTGAAGAAGCATACCTGGAACAGCTTGCAATATTTGATAACCAGTTTGGAAGGCTGATGAGGCGGCTTGACGATGATGTTAATGTGATTATCTACTCCGATCATGGAATGACATTTGGAGATGGTATAGAAATCGATCCCGTAATTGAGGATTTACTGGGTGATGATTTGGTGGTTTTCTCATATCCAACACTGTATATAAATACACCCGAAAGAAAATCTGAATACGCCAAAAAACTTGTTGAGGAAACAGAGATCGATTACACTTTTTTTGAGCTGCAAGAGAATGTTGTACAAGGTTTTCATGCCAACGGGTCTGTGCAATTCATAAAAAATTACGAGCTTGGAAAAATTCAGTACACGTATGACGGAACAGATATTTTTGGATACAGTGACCTTGGATACAATGGTGAATTTTTAAGCCGCAATGAGTGGCTTTCACTTACATATACATCGAAATATCCCATGGCACCGGTAAATATCTACTATCACCTTAATAACGAAATAGCCGGTGATATTGTAACTCTCTTTAATGATCAAAAATATCATCAGACAGGTTATAGCAGTGCAGGTAATCATGGCGGGTTTACCGACAGAGACATGACAGTTCCGCTTTTGATAAAAGGGCCTGATGTAGAGCAGTTATACAATAAAACATACTACTGGCTGCCGGATCTTTTTGTAGATATTGAAGGCGTGGATTTCGACAGACGGCCACCGCGCGACAGACATCAGTTTAGTTCGAGATACGATTTTCGTAACAACCGTACAGTTACCCAGTTTTCGGTGTCCCCAAAATATCGAATTCAATATGGAGCTACGGCATACAGTTCAGACCTCAGCAATTTTACCGATTTCGATCGGGTAGATGTGTGGGGGAAAGCTGATCTGTTTCGATCGTACCTTACCCGATTATGGATTGGCACAGGTATCGAAATAACCAATGAAAGTGTTGATCCCCTGCTGATATTGCAGCACGATATCCACATCCGAAAATTTGTGCTGCAAAACTCATTTGCAACCAACAGGTCGTTCTATTTCAGGTTGTCGTACGAAGCTACCCACTGGCTGGCTCTCGAAAGCGTAAACTTTACATCGCTGGGTTTTCGTTTCGATTTTTAAAGAGATAATTTCAGCACAGATCTAAATCATAAATATTCATAATAAATAGTTGTCGCAGTGAGTGATCAAAAAATAATTTTCTCCATGGTTGGGGTCAGTAAAGTTTATAAACCCAACAAAACCGTTCTCAAAGATATTTACCTCTCCTTTTTCTATGGCGCCAAGATTGGTGTTCTTGGCCTGAATGGTGCAGGGAAAAGTACACTCTTGCGAATTATTGCCGGTGAGGACGAAGAGTACATCGGTAACATTTCCCGCCAAAAGGGTATTACATTTGATTATTTGCCCCAGGAACCACAGCTCGATCCGGAAAAAACAGTCTTGGAAATTGTTCAGGAAGGTGTTGCCGATACCATGAAACTGATCAAAGAGTACGAGGTCGTAAACGAAGGCTTTGCCGATCCTGATGCCGATTTTGAAGCACTTATTGCCAAACAGGCCAAACTGCAGGATGAAATTGACCGGATCGGTGCCTGGGATATCGACTCAAAATTAAACCAGGCAATGGATGCTCTTCGATGTCCGCCCGCTGATGCAAAAATTGATGTTCTTTCAGGTGGTGAAAAACGCCGTGTTGCACTATGCAGATTGCTGCTCAAAAAGCCGGATGTATTGCTTCTTGATGAGCCAACCAACCATCTGGATGCTGAATCTGTAGGATGGCTGGAACAGCACCTTGCCCGTTATGAGGGTACCGTAATTGCTGTAACTCACGATAGATATTTCCTCGATAATGTAGCCGGCTGGATTCTTGAACTCGATCGCGGGGAGGGAATACCTTTTAAAGGAAACTACACATCGTGGCTGGAGCAGAAAAAAGATCGTCTTACACAGGAAGAGAAGCAGGAGTCGAAACGGCAAAAAACTCTTGAGCAGGAACTGGAATGGATTCGTCAAAATCCAAAAGGAAGGCGAGCAAAGAGTAAAGCGCGTATCAATGCATATGAAGAGATGCTTACTGAAGACTACCAAAAACGGCGTGATGATATGGAGATATTCATTCCGGCCGGACCTCGCCTTGGCGATAAGGTGATTGTAGCGGAGAATGTAAATAAAGGGTATGATGAGAAGCTCCTTGTTGAAGATATGAATTTCAATCTGCCGCCCGGTGGTATTGTGGGTGTGATTGGTCCGAACGGAGCCGGTAAAACCACTCTTTTCAAAATGATAACCGGGGAGGAAAACCCGGATTCCGGAAAAATAACTGTTGGTGACACTGTTGAGCTTGGTTATGTTGATCAAAAACGACCGCTTGATCCATCCAAAACCATTTGGGAGGAGATCTCGGGCGGACAAGATATCATCAAACTTGGCAGCCGTGAGATAAACTCCAGAGCGTATGTGGCCCGATTTAATTTTAGCGGAAGTGATCAGCAGAAAAAGGTAAACGAAATATCAGGTGGTGAGCGAAACCGTGTACATCTTGCCAAAATGCTGAAACAAGGGGCAAATGTGTTACTGCTTGATGAGCCTACAAATGATTTGGATGTAAATACACTGCGTGCACTCGAAGAGGCGATGCTTGAGTTTGCCGGATGTGTAGTTGTTATTTCTCACGACAGATGGTTCCTCGACAGAGTTGCCACGCATATTCTCGCTTTTGAGGGGAATAGTCAGGTATACTGGTTTGAAGGGAATTACCAGGAGTATGAAGAGAACAGGCGCCAGCGGCTGGGAATAAAAGAGGATCAGCCTCAGCGAATTCAGTACAAAAAACTGATGCGAGATTAATAAAAGCCCCGTAATTATCGGGGCTTTGATCAAGTATTAGTTGGTGAGTGATTCAAGCTTTTTTTCAAGCTTCTTCACAATTCTTCGGGCATCTTTCTCATGGCCCATTTCATTAAGCTTGAACAGAATCATTGCAAGTGCAAAAAATGTTTGAGGCCAGAGACCTATAAATATTCCCGTTCTTTCTGCGTGTGCATTTTCATTTTCGTCACTTCCTTTTTCTGTGTACCATGCTGCCACACTTGCAGCAATTGATGTAAATCCAAGGCCGGCAGCGATATATCCAATTTTGTTTAGCATAATATAAATATCTGTTTATTAGTTATTTATTGATTTGATACTATTATTAACTGATCTCAAACTCTCTCCGTTCAGAACCGATCACCATACAGCATTCTGTTTGTAAATTCCTGAGTAATGGCGTAATCTCAATCTATGTTAAAGCATCAGATAACTATATCCGGAATTACGATAGATGTGACACGAAAGAATGTCAAAAATCTCAATCTTCGTGTCTATCCATCGGATGGGAGGGTTACAATCAGTTGTCCGAGAATGCTGTCGTACAAGAAAATTCTCAGGTTTACTGAAGAGAGAATTCCCTGGATTAAAAAACATCTGCAAAGGCCAAAGCCCAAATCATCTGCTAAACTTGATTATGTGACAGGAGAGATGGTACCTGTTTGGGGAGACAGTCTGGAGCTCTCCGTTTCTGAAGCGAATAAACCAAGAAAAGTGCTTGCTGAGAACACCAATGGTATGCATCTCAGAGTGAAAACGGGCGATGACAGGGAGAAACGTGAAAAACTTTTGGAGAGCTGGTATCGGGCTGAATTAAAAAGGGAAATTCCCTTGCTCATTTCAGAGTGGGAACCACGAATGGAAGTGTCTGTACGTGAGTTTGGCGTGAAAAAGATGAAAACCCGCTGGGGCACCTGCAACATCCGCGACCGGCGAATCTGGATAAACCTTGAGCTCGCCAAAAAACATCCGGATTGTCTTGAATTTATTGTTGTGCATGAAATGGTTCATCTGCTTGAACGGCTGCACAGCAAGCGATTTTACAGGCTGATGGACCAGTTTCTACCGGACTGGAGAGAACGCGAAAAAATGCTTACCTCTTAACATCATCCTGCCAATTCGTGTGGTAAAAAGTGCCCCGGGGTTTGTCAATCCGCTCATACGTATGGGCACCGAAATAGTCACGCTGGGCCTGTATCAGGTTTGCCGGTAATTTTTCAGATCGCAGGGAATCGAACTGCGCAAGATATGCCGACATACATGGAAGGGGAATGTTAGCATCAATTCCTGTTTTTAAGGTATTTCTCCACCCGGATTGAAATTCTTCAATTTCCGTTAAGAATTGAGGATAAAGCAGCAGATGTTCAAGTTCAGGATTTTCCGCATATGCCGCCTCAATCGGTTCGAGCAGTTTCGATCGGATAATACAGCCACCCTGCCAGATTTTTGCTACCGATGCAGGATTGATTTCCCATCCAAATTCACGCCCGGCTTGCGTGATCATATAAAATCCCTCAGCGTAAGCGGTAATGCGAGCCGCCTGAAGGGCTTCGGACAAATTCTTCAGAAATTTATTTTTATCGATTGCTATACCAATCGATTTTTCGCGATTGGCCGATAATGAAGCTCTTAAATCCACCAGTGAAGAGAAAAACCTGGAATAGACGGCTTCTGTAATTCCGGAAAGCGGAATACCCAGCTCGAGTGATGTGATGGCTGTCCATTTTCCGGTGCCTTTTTGGCCGGCACTGTCAAGTATTGTATCCACCAGCGGTTGTCCGTCTTCATCAGTAACCGTTAAAATTTCAGCACTTATTTCCATCAGGTAACTGTTAAGCACGGTTTTGTTCCACACAGAAAACTGTTCAGAGATCTCTGATGCACTCATACCGGCGCACTCTTTCATCAAGTGGTATGCTTCGGCAATCAGTTGCATATCAGCGTATTCTATGCCGTTGTGCACCATCTTTACAAAATGGCCGGCTCCGCCTTTTCCAATCCACTGGCAGCATGGTGAACCATCAAATGCTTTGGCTGAGGAGGTTTTAAATATAGATTGTATCTGATTCCACGCATTTTGATTTCCGCCCGGCATCATTGAAGGGCCGTTTCGCGCACCTTCTTCACCTCCCGAAACACCCATCCCTACAAAAAGGATATTTTTTTCTGAAAGCTCCAAAACGCGGCGTTCTGTGTCATTAAAATTAGAATTGCCACCATCAATCAGAATATCACCCTCGCTAAGGTGGGGCAAGAGTTCGTTTATAACAGAGTCAACCGGTGCACCGGCTTTTACCATCATCATAATTTTTCGGGGTTTTTCAATAGAATCAACAAATGAATTAAGACTCTCTGCAGCAAAAAAATCCTTATCTGCCCCTGCCTCATCCATAAAATTATTTGTGATATTCTCTTCGCCGGGTACCGTGCGATTGTAAACCGAAACCCGATTTCCTTTCTCTTCAAAATTCAGTGCCAGGTTACGCCCCATTACACCGAGGCCGTAAATTCCAATATGCGATTTACTCATCGTTTTCACTCAGATTGTTTAGAATTTCGTTGGTGATTGATTCCGGATCAGAATTGATAGAAACTGTGAGCGCAATTTTTGGCTCCTCAAGATCTTTGAACTGCGAATCGAGCAGTTCGGCAGGCATGTAATGGCCGGTTCTTATTTTCATTCGTTTGGATATCAGGCCTTTTGATCCCTGAAGATAGATAAACTGCACTTGATTTTGCCCCGATTTAGAAATTAACAGTTTACGATAACTCTCTTTAAGTGCAGAACAGGCAAGTACTGCTCCACCTGATCTGTTCCATTCAGATATTTTCTGAGATAAATTCAGAAGCCATGGTTTGCGGTCATCATCATTCAGGGGAATACCATTTCTCATTTTTTCTACATTCTCTTCAGGGTGGAAATCATCCGCATCAAAAAAGGGAAGGTTTTTTTCCTCCGCAAGCATTTTGCCAATGGTTGTTTTTCCACAACCGGATACTCCCATTACTATATAAACCATAATCACATATTACTTTCAGCGTAATGATACAATGGTTCAGGGAATTCACATAAAAAAAGAGGAATTAAATCAGCCTTCTGCTTATTTCATGGGCAAGCCGTTCGATAGGGTAGGAGCCTTCATTCAAACCCATCATTTCCAGTTTCCAGGTAAGATCAGATAGCAATGAAGTCTGTTTATTTTGGATGATAATCTGTCCGCCAATCACATCAATAATATTGGCGCCGTCAATCCCGTCATTTCCGCCACCCGACAGAAATACAGAAAGCACACGATTTCCATACTGCTTTCTCACCGATTTCATGAGTACATCGATGGAGGGGCGAAATCCTTGCACCATTCTGTTTTGATTGAGAGAGATAATCATTTCATGATTGCTCCTTCTTACAGTAACATGATGATCACCGGGAGAAATATAGACTTGGCCGGGCAAGAGGGCATCACCATCTTTTGCCTCAACAACGTTAAGTTCAGTGATTTTGTCAAGATCATCAGCCAATACATCCGTAAGTATATCGGGTGCATGCTGAACCACAATTACAGGTACCGGCAGATTGCCCGGTAACCCTGCCAGCAAAAGGTATAACGAAGCCACACCACCCAAACAACCGGCGATTACCACCATCTCCATCCGGCTGAAGGAACCGGAGAAAAATTCCCCCGGAATGGGTTCGATCTTATTGATTGAATCTTCAAATTGATTTGCTGATAACAACACAGCCCGATTGAGTCGTGGAACAACTTTAATAACAGGCTTAACCCTTTTTTCGAAGTATTCAACCGGCAGAATGGAATTACTTAGCGTCGAGGTTTTTGGAAAATATTCTACGGCTCCCTTTTTCAATGTGTGCAGCGCCACTTCAGCACCCTCTCTGTTGTGAGGTGTCATCACCATAACCGGTAAGTATGGACAGGCTGCACGAATTTCAATGAACAACTCCATTTCATCAGAGTTCTTTTCATTGATGCCGAGAATCAGCGCGTCCGGGTTTTCAGAATTCAAATTCTCCAATGTAGCTTTTATATCGCCTAGACTTTCTGATTCAGCAATGGATATTTCAGGGTCATTCGCTATGGCATCCATGACTCTTTGACGTACAATCTCATCAGAATCAATTATATAGAGGTTAATTTTCTTCATAATACCGGTGTTGTAAATTGTATAATCAACCTTTAAGTGATCTGCAGCGGGCATAAAAGCTTCAAAAACCAGGCGGATACTTAAAACTTTTATTTTATGATACAAATATTTTGGATAAATAGGTATAAATATCGTAATATGATTTGTAATTACTAATCAATTGATAAAATGCTGACAGACTTTGGTTATATCCTGCTTTTTATTGTGACCGGTGCCATTTTTGTGGGAGTGGCCCTTTTTGTAGCAAAGCTTGTTCGGCCCGATCGTCCTAACGAAACCAAATTGATGACCTACGAATGCGGGGAAATTCCGTTTGGTGATGCACGGGTTCAGTTCAATAACCGCTTCTACATCATTGGTTTGATGTTTCTGATATTTGAAGTTGAAATTCTGCTCCTGTTTCCCTGGGCTGTGGTTTTTAAAGAGATTGGCTGGTTTGCTTTTGCAGCGATGTTCGTTTTTGTGTTTTTGATTTTTATTGGGTTTATCTACGAACTGGGTAAAGGGCAGCTGAAGTGGGATATTCCCAAACCAAGAATACCGCGATATATAGAGGGAGTTGGTGTTGTTGATGATGATTATAAAGAAGAGAACAGCAATGAGCCTGTTTTACAGGTAAAATAAAAGATAAGTGTAGTCTCCAATTATGGGAATGCTTGATAAAAAATACCATGACAGTAACATCATCATAGTGGGTCTTGAAAGTGCCCTGAATTGGGCCAGAAAGAACTCGCTTTGGTACGAACAGTTTGGCCTTGCCTGTTGCGCCATTGAGATGATGGCAACAGCTGCCTCACGATACGATTTCGACCGATTTGGTATTATACCACGCTCATCTCCACGCCAGGCCGATGTAATGATTGTAGCCGGTACGGTAACCATGAAAATGGCCTCACGAATTTTACGCCTCTATGAGCAGATGTCGGAACCGCGCTATGTAATCAGTATGGGATCATGTTCAAATTGTGGGGGACCCTACTGGGAGCACGGCTATCATGTTTTAAAAGGGGTTGATAAGGTGGTTCCGGTTGATGTGTACGTGCCCGGTTGCCCGCCAAGGCCGGAAGCACTTCTTGAAGGATTTCTGAAGCTTCAGGAGAAAATTACGGGCGAGACCATTATTGAAAAGAGCGAGAACGTATCAAAAAAAGAGCAAACCAATGATGCAACCTGAAGAGATTTTTGAATATGTAAAAGAAGAATTTGGTGAAGAGGGATTCTCCTTTTCATCCGGTGATATTGGAGACTCCTGGATTCAGGTAGAAGCAGGGATGATCAAAACCGTTTCAAAATTTCTCCGGGATGATCCAAAAATGCGCTTCAATACGCTCATGTGCCTCAGCGGTGTTCACTATCCAAAAGAAGAAGAGCTCGGGGTAACGTACAACCTTCACTCAACAGAGCTTAAACAAACTGTAGCACTTAAGGTTCGTGTACCCATCGAAAATCCAAACGTTCCATCGATTGAAGCGATCTGGAAAACGGCAGACTGGCACGAGCGCGAAGCGTACGATATGGTTGGATTGATATTCGAAGACCATCCAAATCATAAACGAATACTACTGCCGGATGACTGGGAAGGCCACCCGCTGAGGAAGGATTACGTTCAGCAGGATTTCTACAGAGGAATTACAACCGGTGCATAACTGAATGGGACTTAAGGTATGTTAGAAGTTATTTCAAAAGAGACAGGCAATAAGGAGATGGTCATCAATATGGGGCCACAGCATCCTTCTACACACGGTGTGCTGCGCCTTGAGCTGGTTCTTGATGGGGAGATCATCACCAAAGTGAGGCCTAACATTGGTTACCTGCACCGCTGTTTTGAAAAATATGCCGAACAGATGGACGATTATGCCAAGGTAATTCCCTACACCGATCGTATGGATTATGTTTCTGCCATTAACCAGGAGCATGGGTATGTAATTGCACTGGAAAGAATGCTTGAGCTGGAAGTGCCCGAGCGGGTGGAATATATCCGAGTAATTATGGCTGAAATGCAGCGAATTGCCAGCCATTTATTGGGAATTGGTGCTTTTGGCCTCGATTTGGGAGCATTTAGCCCATTTCTCTATCTCTTTACAGAGCGCGAAAAGATCCTCGATATCTTCGAAAGGGTAACCGGCGCGAGACTGCTCTACAATTACTTTGCAGTGGCTGGTTTGATGCGTGATGTTCACCCGGAATTTAAAACCGATACAGCAGAATTTGTCAAAACGTTTCGCCCGAAAATTAAAGAACTGAATGACCTGCTCTCCTATAATAAAATTTTCATCAAGCGGACAGCAAATATTGGCGTTTTGCCGGAGAAAGTGGCACTCAATTATGCGGCTTCAGGCCCGGTACTGAGAGGGTCCGGGGTGGAGTGGGATCTGCGCAAAAATGATCCATACTCTATTTATGATAAATTCGATTTTGAAATACCTGTTGGCACAGGCGAGGTTGGCACACTTGGAGATTGCTGGGACCGCTACATGGTTCGTGTGAAGGAGATGGAGCAGAGTCTGAGAATTATCGAGCAGGCACTCGATGGAATGCCCGATGAAGGAGATGTGATGGAGGCTATTCCAAAACGAATCAGGCCAAAAGAGGGAGAGATCTATGTACGCACAGAGACCCCGCGAGGTGAACTTGGCTATTATATCATCAGCGATAAATCGGCCAGCCCGTTTCGGGTGAAAGCACGTGCACCAAGTTTTGTACATCTCAGTATGCTGCCGGCCATATCAAAAGGTTCGCTGATTGCAGATATGGTAGCCATAGTTGGAAGCATCGACATTGTTCTTGGAGAAGTGGACAGATGAATATCAAAAAAATCTAAATAGTTGCTACTTAATACTAATTCTAAATGACAGAATACGTATCACATATACATCCGGTGGCCGCCATATTGGTGCATGCAGCCATTCCGCTTACCATCATTTTGGTGTATGCCCTGGTTGCAATCTGGGGAGAGCGAAAAATAGCCGGCTTTATACAGGATCGTCTCGGTCCGATGAGAGTTGGCGGCTGGCATGGGTGGGCACAGTCTATCGCTGATCTTCTGAAACTGATTCAAAAAGAAGATATCATCCCCACGGATGCAAGCAGGTTTCTTTTCAAATTTGCACCATTTATGATGTTTGCGGCTTCCTACGCTGCATTCGCTGTTATTCCATTCAGCAGTGCGTATGTGGGTAGTATGGTGAACATCGGGGTGTTTTACCTGCTGGCGGTTACATCGCTCTTAACCCTGAGCATTATTATGGCCGGCTGGGCATCAAACAATAAATGGTCGCTTCTGGGGGGAATGAGAAGCGCGGCCCAGATGGTAAGTTACGAAGTGCCAACCATTGCATCCGTTCTTACAGTGGTTCTGGTAGCGGGTTCACTGAATCTTATGACAGTAACCGAAATGCAGTCCGGCAACGATATACTCGGCTTTCTGCCAAACTGGTTCATTTTTCAGAATCCATTTCTGATTGTGGCATTCATCATCTTTTTTATATCCATCCTCGCTGAATCACACAGAGTACCATTTGATCTGCCCGAATCGGAATCGGAGCTGGTGGCGGGTTACCAAACCGAATATTCAGGGATGAGATGGGCCATGTTTATGCTGGCCGAATATGCCGATATGCTGCTTTTATCACTGCTCGGAGCCACACTCTTTTTTGGCGGCTGGAACAGCCCATTCGGTGATTTTATGGCAGGTCCGCTGTGGGGTTTCTTCTGGTTTATGCTGAAGGGGCTGTCGCTTGTAATTGTAATGATGTGGATTCGCTGGACGCTGCCACGATATCGGGTGGATCAGCTGATGCATATATGCTGGAGTATTTTGATCCCGCTTTCATTTGTAAACCTGGTACTTACAGCTTTATGGGAAGTGATTTTTTAAACATTAGATGCTAAAACAATGCTAAATGCAGTAAAACAGAGCTGGTTAACGTTTAGATCGATCTTCACGGGGATGGGGGTAACGATTCGTCACTTCTTTGGCCCCACGGTTACGCTGCAGTACCCCGATGAGAAGATGGAGCTGCCAAAAGGCGCACGTGCCCGGCTTTATGTAAACATTGATGATTGCATCGGTTGTAATCTCTGTGCGAGAGCATGCCCGGTAAACTGTATTGATATAGAAACAGTAGCATCTACACAGGATGTGGATCTTGGCAAAACATCAACCGGTAACCCGAAACGTTTCTGGCTCACCCGGTTTGATATCGACATGGCAAAGTGCATGTATTGCGATTTATGTGTGCATCCGTGCCCGACAAACTGCATCTACATGGTCTCAGAGTATGAATACTCCGAGTACGACAGAAGTAACCTCGTCTACCATTTCAGTAATCTGGAGCCGGAAATGGTTGCAGAAGTAAAAGATAAAGCAGAAAAAGAAGCTGAACAGAAAAAGCGCGAACGGGAAGAGATGATGCGGAAAAAAGCCGAAGAGAAAGCCCAAAAAGAACTTGAAGCGAAGAAAAAGGCAGAAGAAGAATCAAACGACAAAGAAAAAGGAGAGGAGTAGATTATGGAACTGACTACCATCCTGTTTTATCTCTTTGCACTTGTAACACTGGGTTCTGCTGTAATCATGGTATTCTCGAAGAACATAGTGCACTCAGCATTTGCACTAATGTTTACTTTGATGGGAGTTGCCGCACTCTACGTACTTTTGTACGCCGATTTTCTTGCGGCAACACAGCTGCTTGTCTATGTAGGCGGTATTTTGATATTGATTCTCTTCGGTGTGATGCTCACCTCGCAAGGTTACACACTCAATTTCAGAACCATAACTGTAAACCTGGTGCCCGCCTCACTTATTTCAGTTGCGGCGGCTGTGCTACTGATATTTGCATTCCTCTCAACCGACTGGACAATCAGCGAGGTGGCTGAACGAACCGATACCGTGTACGATCTCGGCATGCTGCTAATGGGTGATTACATATTGCCATTTATTGCCGTTGGCGTGCTGCTTCTCATTGCAATTATCGGGGCCATTTTAATGTCAACCCGGCTATCTGCCGAAAATAACGGAGCCAGCTGAACATGGAAATTCTAATGAATAGCGCCATTCTTGAGCCCGGATTGACACACTTTTTGGTAGTAAGCGCACTGCTGTTTTCGCTTGGAATAATGGCTGTGTTGTCGAGAAGAAATGTAATTATGGTACTGATGGGGGTAGAGCTTATTCTGAACTCCGCAAATATTAATCTGATTGCATTCAGCCGGTTCACGGAATTATCACTTGACGGACAGATGATTGGTCTCTTTGTGATCATCATCGCTGCGGCTGAAGCTGCCGTTGCCCTGGCGATAGTTCTGAATGTGTACAACCGGTTCAAGACCATAAACCTGGATGAAATAAACCTGTTGAAGGGGTAAAAATGAACGAAATGAAACCATCACGATAGGGAAAAGCATGTTTACACAACTACCCATAATCATACTGCTTCTGCCACTGCTGGCATTTATCCTGATGATATTTTTTGGGAATAGATTGCCCCGCAAAGGAGACTGGCTGGCTTCAGGTTTGATGACACTTACTCTATTGTTGTCTGTTGTTTTACTCATCACAAAAGTAAGTTCTTACTCTTCCGAGACCTTCACCACTTCATTCGACTGGGTTGTGATTGGCACAAAAACCATCGGTTTCGGCTTTATGATCGACAACCTTGCTGCAATCATGCTGGTTGTGGTTACGCTTGTGAGTACGCTTGTTCATTTCTTCTCGATGGGCTATATGAAAGGGGACGTACGATACTCCAGATATTTTGCATATCTCGGCCTGTTTTCGTTTTCCATGCTTGGAATCGTGTTGACCAACAATATCCTGCTGATGTATGTATTCTGGGAGTTGGTTGGTATCAGTTCGTATCTGTTGATTGGCCACTGGTATGAGAAAAAATCGGCCTCAAATGCAGCCAATAAAGCTTTTATTGTAAACCGTGTGGGTGATTTCGGGATGTTCATCGGGATCATGATTCTGTTTATCAGTTTCTCATCCTTTACCTTTGAGGCGATTTTTGAATCCATCTCGGCCGGACAACTGCCATTTGGAAGTGAGGGCTGGTTAACGGCTGCCGGAATACTGATTTTCTGTGGAGCTGTAGGTAAATCAGCCCAGTTCCCGCTGCATGTCTGGTTGCCCGA
>JAFIES010000079.1 GCA_020832415.1 Balneolaceae bacterium
CAATCATAAAATAGAAGGTGAGGCTAGTCCCAAATGCAAATGTTGAACTTGGTATCAGTGAGCTCAATGTACCATCACTGAGGCTCATCGCTTGTTCCAAAATGGGATAGGAAACTGAAATATCAGAGAATATGATGAGTAGAATTATAAAAGCACCTCTCAAGAGATACCACAAACAGTGCAATGGCTTTGACTCATTCAAAAATTCCTCCATATCAGCTTGGCCAAAGTGATAGATTGATATCAGCAGAAAAATTACCATCCCTGCAATGGGATAGAATATCCAAACTGCACCCAGTATGAACATCAATAAGAGATAACTTGCATAAAATAGAAGCTGATCCCTCAATTTTAACTCCATATCAAAAATCTCTGCAGCCATTATGTGATCAATGGCTCCATGAGGTATACCAATCAAAAAAACACTTATCACAACCAGCCAGGGTGCAAGTGAGATTGAAAAATCCGGTGAGATGATTGAGATCAAAATAAAGAGAACGCTCACCGGGTATGCTATCAATAAAAAATCTCTTGATGTTCGAAACATATCAGGCCCCGGTAAATATTCGGTGTTTCATTTTGTAGATTGCCTTAAAAAACGGAGTATACGGAAGAGAGGAGAAAATGGAGAGTTCCTGTAACAGATTCGATTTTTCTTCCAGAAATCTTAGAATTGAATCAAATCGATTTCGATTGAAAAGATCATGAAAAATTTTGAGCGACATCTTTGGGTCTGTATCGAGGAGATGGAGCAACATCATATCATACACTCTAAATCGGTAGGATGATGCCTTCTCTGTGGTTGGTTTTAACCCATTTTCCAAATCCGATACGATGGATTTACTTTGCTGATGGATTCGTGTAAACGTATAACCGGTTGTGGGTTTTGTGAGACCTCCAACTGTACCAACATTCATCACGTTTTTACAATACCATGTAGAGAACTGCCGGTCTTCCATCGGGATGGCACCTCTCTCTTTTCTAACAATTTTGTACTGACTCTCTTCAAGCTTATATCTGTCTGACAGATACGATGTAATAGCTGTTTCATACTCTTTTTCATCGAGCAGTGAACCAGAAAACAGAGTGTATTCAATCAAAGCAGTATTGCTGCTCATAGGCAGTACATACATAAATGTTACGCCATTATACTGTTTTACATTAAAATCCATAAAAACAGCTTTATCCGGATTGAAAAGCTCAGAATCAGTTTCAATTTCCCACCCAATAAAATGCTGAAGAAGTGATATATCCACTTTAGACTGATTGAAATCAGGTGGTTTTAAAACACTCTGGAAAATGAAAGGTGCTTTGAAAGTGCCTGCATCAGTTTCGACAACACCGAGATCATCCACATTGAAAAATTTTCGGATGCCCGTCTCTTTGAACGTGATATTACTATACTGTTTTGTCTGCGATAGAATTTTTTCAGCGTAATCTCCATTCCTAATGCAGTTGTAGCTGTAATCTTTAAGATGTTGTGAAATGTAGTTTCCCATTGCACCTACTTCTAATTCTCCCCATGAGTGGTGAATAAATTCACTCAAATCGAGGTTATTGCTTTCCCAGTAGCACCATGTTTTATCATTAACCGGCTGAATGGATTTATCAAGTACAAGTATTTCTTTTGTTTTGAGAGAAGGAGAATGAAGTATATACCAAAGGAGAGTTAAACCTGCCGCGCCAGCACCTGCAATAATTATGTCGAACCTTGTGTCGCGGTCCATATTTTGAAAGATAAAGATTAAAAAAAACTCCACCACAATTCGTGATGGAGTTTACACCTTAAAGAACAGTCTCAGTTGTATGAGACATAATGCTTGCGATAGCAAACACATACGGTGTAAACTGCAAAACTTTTCTTGCCGTTCATTTTATTACTTCAAAATAGTTATATCTAAATGAAAAGTTTTGAACTTTGTTTTTGATAGTGGAAATGAATAATATACTATTGTTGCGCAATGAAACAATAGAGATGGCAATCAACAGTAGAATAATTTGAAGATACTCCTCATGACAGGTAGCCACAAAAAGATATAAAAAGATCTCTGTATGACTTTGGTTTTGGTTTGAACTGGAATGGTATCATCCAGGATGAAAGAGCTGAGACGTACTTTTCACGAAATTAATGAACATCACATGTATTCAATATTCATATCAAACATAATCATCATGAAAAAAATAGCAACCTTTCTATTCTTTGTTTTTTTGTTATCAATCAAGGGATTTTCACAACCACAAGAGATAACAGTAGTATCGCCGGAATTTCTTGAAAATGGCTCCGTAACATTCAACATTCTTGCACCGAAAGCAGCAGAAATGAAACTGCAAGGCAGCTGGATGCCCGATTGGAATGAGCGTATAGAGATGTTGAAAAATTCGGAAGGAGTATGGTCTGTAACCGTTGAAAATCTGACGCCCGATTATTATACCTACAGTTACTTCTCCAATGGGGTTCGATTAATTGATCCGCATAACGCACTAGTGATCAGGGATGGACGCAATCATTTCAGCGGCTTTTTACTCTCAGGTGATGAGAGTGCATATTATGAAGTGAATGAATCGAACAGTGGTACTCTGCAGGAGATTTGGTACCCCTCAGCATCGCTGAATTTAGAGAGAAGAATGGTGGTCTATACACCACCGGGATATGAATCTTCAGGGGAGGATTATCCCGTTTTATACCTGTTGCATGGCGGCGGCGGGGATGAAAAAGCGTGGAGTGATCTGGGCCTTGCCAACCGTATTCTTGACAATCTGATTGCACGTGGTGAGGCAAAACCGATGCTTGTGGTTATGACTAATGGTAATCCAAATCAAACTTCAGCCTGGTTTAATACGCCCGGCTACAGTGAAGAAGCAGATCCCGGTTTTTTGAATACAATGGGAAATGAGCAGTTTGAAAGAAGCCTGGTTGAGGATGTGATTCCATTTGTGGAGAGAAATTTTCGCGTTAAGCCGGAGCGGGAGTTCAGAGCTGTAACAGGTCTTTCAATGGGTGGATGGCAAACACAAAGACTTGCCTACCACTACCCGGAAGTATTTAACTACTACGGTGTAATGAGTATGGGTGTAATTCGAACAGGTGCATTTGGGCATGAAGCGGAAGAGCTGATTGAACATACAAAAGCAAAAATGAATCAGCTTAATGAGCTGGGTTTTGGCCTCTACTGGATCGCTTGTGGAACAGATGATTTTCTTTACGACAGCGTACTCCACATGGTTGAACTTCTCGAGGAGCATGATTTTGACTTTATATACCGAGAGAGCAGCGGAGGACACACGTGGGATCGATGGAGATTGTATCTCTCAGAATTCGCTCCGATGATATTTCAATAAAAACTTTGAGAAAAGGGTGCAGATTAAAGGTCTGAAAAGTATTTTTTTCCCCTTAAAAAATACTCCACGATAATTAATCGATCAAACATCAGTTCTTTTGATATGATTTGATGATCTGCATCCTTTCTCTTTTTCAACGTGTCCGGTATCATCGCGTAAAATGCAAAATGGGAACGGATAATAGCGATTGTTTCAGCCGGTTTCCCTTGAAATAATAATCGAATACCTGATATTCCATCCAGAACAAGCCTGAAAAAGATCTTCATAAAAACAAAACTGTTGAGATTTTTCATGAGCATTAGAAGGCTGTTACGGTAGTTATAAAAAACTTTTCTTGGTGAACTTTTTGGTAATGAACCGCCGCCAAGATGGTATACCACACTATCCGGTACAGCCACAATTTTTTTATCCTTTTGTTGGCATCGCCAGCAGAGATCAATCTCTTCCATGTGGAACTCAAAATCCTCATCAAATCCACCGCTTTCAACAAAAAGATCTTTTCTGATTGCAAATGCAGCACCTGATGCCCAAAAAATCTCTTTCATTTCGTTGTATTGTCCTTCGTCCTCTTCAATCGTATCAAATATTCGCCCTCGGCAAAAGGGATATCCCAACCAGTCAATATAACCACCGGCTGCACCGGCATACTCAAAATAACCGGGTTGTTTTTCCGATAATATTTTCGGCTGAGCGATAGATATTTCCTCATCCTGAAAAGCTTTGTTCAGCCCATTTAGCCAATTCGGTTCAGTTTGAACATCGTTATTCAGAAATATCAGGACATCACCGGTGGCATATTTTACTGCCTTATTGTTGCCACCTGCGTAGCCGTGATTTTTGTCAAAACTCACTATTTTAATCTTGGGATAATTCTCTTTAATCCACTCAACAGAGCCATCTTTTGAGGCATTATCCGCAATGATAATCTCAACGTTTTCATATTCAGTAGCGGCAACAGTTGGCAGAAATTTCTTTAAATGGTGTACCGCATTCCACGTTACTATAATGATACTGAAGGAGTAGTGATGCATTTATTCGATTAAAGTGTTCGTAAAAAGTTTTGCAAGCTTCCTCAGGATTCGTACTATTCAATCAGAATCACGTAAAGAAGTATGATAAAGATAGGACTTATATCAGATACACATAATTATCTGGACCCTCAAATTAAAGAATATTTCGCAGACAGAGACGAAATTTGGCATGCAGGCGATTTTGGAACACTTCAAATAGCGAAAGAGTTGGAAGAAATTGCACCTGTTATTGGTGTGTATGGCAATATAGACGGACAGGATATCAGAAACGAGTTCCCTCTGCATCAGCGATTTGAAAGAGAAGGGATTGATGTATGGATGACTCACATAGGGGGTATTCCCGGAAGGTATTGCTTACCCATTAAAGAGAATATTGAGAACAATCCGCCGGATCTCTTTATTTGCGGCCATTCGCACATCCTTAAAATAGCGCGCGACCAATCACTCAATAAAATGCTTTATATGAACCCTGGTGCAGCCGGTAAGCAGGGTTTTCAGGTGTACAGAACTGTTGTTCGCTTTTCAATTCAAGATAAAACCATCAAAGATGTTGAAGTGATTAATCTCGGGAAATTGGGTAAAGAGATTTGATCTTCAAACGCTAATCATTATAATCTGCAAATTGAAAAAGCAGATCACTTTTGATAACACGCTCACATGACATCAGCCCACCGTTATAACAGGTTTACAATATATTCTCTTCTGTTCATCGCGCTCTTTTTTTCAAATTGCAGTAAAGAAACAACACTTTTTGAGCGATTATCACCAGAACAAACCGGTATTTTTTTTGAAAACAGTGTTGAAGAAACAGAGCAAAATAATGTGCTCACCAACGAATATATCTACAATGGAGCAGGAATTGGGGTTGCTGATTTTAATGGCAACGGTCTGCCCGACATCTTTTTTGCAGGTAATGAAACAGAAAACAGGCTTTATCTAAACAGGGGAGAGTTTCGTTTTGATGATGTAACACACGAAGCGGGGGTTGCCGGTAATCTTCAAAAGTGGTACAGTGGTGTTACCATCGTGGATATCAATAACAATGGCCTTCCTGATATTTATTTGAGTGTTACCGGCAAAAGTGAGCCAGATCTGAGAAGAAATGAACTTTACATCAACAGGGGGCTGGATGAAAATGGCATCCCTATATTTGAAGAGATGGCGGCTGAATATGGCCTGGATGATCCTTCTTACACTACAAATGCAGTTTTTTTTGATTCAAATAACAATGGCTATCTGGATCTGTATCTGCTTGTGGCTTACAGCGGTTCGGAAGTATCATACACAAATATATTAGCTCAACGAGACTCTGATCGATTTGCCAATACCGATAAACTACTGAGAGCAGAATGGAATGAGGAGTTGGAGCATCTGGTATAC